>NZ_JAAGNB010001588.1:0-598 GCF_010550475.1 Amycolatopsis sp. SID8362 | reverse complement strand
TCTCGCGCGGGCGGCAGCGGAGCCGGCTGTTCGCGTGCGGGCCGGGCTGGGACCCGGCGGCGCTGCCGGACAAGGTCGAGCTGCTGGCCGACCTGCCGGGTGCGGCGGACCGCATCGAGCACGTCCTGGTGGGCGGGCGCCGGTAGCCGCGCCGTCGGCTCTTCGCGGCCCGGTGGGGTCCCGCGGCAGTTCGATCATGTTTCTGTCGGTGGGACCCGCTAGAAAGGACGGGTGCACGAACCCGCCCTGAGGGCCGCCGCGTTCGGGAGCGATCCGCTCCCGGATCGCGCCGTGCTGCGCGGCGGCGGCAGTGCCCGGGAGCGCCTGCTCGCCGCGATCGTGCTCGGTGCTCAGGGCCGGTACGCCGCCGCGGCCACCCTCCTCGATCGCCTCCGCGACGACCCCGACTCCGTGATCGCCTCCCTCGCCGCCACCACCCTCGCCTCCCACCGGCGGCAGCTGGGCGGGCACCGGCAAGCCCGCGCGCTCGACGGCGAGGCTCTCGCCAAGGTCGCCGGCGTCGAGTCCGAGCCGGACCCCGATGGTCTCGACGCGGCCGGCGCGCGGGCCGATGCCTTCCTCGGCCTCGCCGCCGACA
>NZ_JAAGNB010001543.1:0-808 GCF_010550475.1 Amycolatopsis sp. SID8362 | reverse complement strand
GGACGCCCTCGCCGGGCTGGTCGCCACGCACGTCGCGCTCGCCCTCGGGCACGCCGACGCCGCCGCGATCGACCCCGCCCGCGCGTTCTCCGACCTCGGCTTCGACTCGCTCAGCGGCGTCGACCTGCGCAACCGCCTCGCCGCCGCCACCGGCCTGCGCCTGCCCAGCACGCTGGTGTTCGACCACCCGACCGTCACCGCGCTCGCCGCGTACCTGCTGGGCGAACTCTTCGACACCGACGCTCCGCTCGCCGAGACGCGCCGCGCGGTCACCGGCGACCCGGTCGTCATCGTGGGCATGGCCTGCCGCTACCCAGGCGGGGTCCGCACCCCCGAACAGCTCTGGGACCTGGTCCTCGACGGACGCGACGCCGTTTCGGAGTTCCCCGCCGACCGCGGCTGGGACCTCGACGCGCTCTACGACCCGGACCCCGCGCACCCCGGCACGTCCTACACCCGGCACGGCGGATTCCTGCACGACGCGGCCGAGTTCGACGCCGAGTTCTTCGGCATGAGCCCGCGTGAAGCCCTCGCCACCGACGCCCAGCAGCGGCTGCTGCTCGAAACGTCGTGGGAGGCCGTCGAACGCGCGGGCATCGACCCGCTGAGCCTGCGCGGCACCGCGACCGGCGTGTTCGCCGGGCTGATGTACCACGACTACAGCAGCCTGCTCAGGGGCAGCGAAGACGCCGAGGGCTATCTCACCAGCGGCAGCGCGGGCAGCGTCGCGTCCGGCCGGGTGTCCTATGTGCTCGGTCTGGAAGGTCCGGCGGTCACGGTGGACACGGCGTGCTCGTCGTCGCTCGTG
>NZ_JAAGNB010001495.1:0-688 GCF_010550475.1 Amycolatopsis sp. SID8362 | reverse complement strand
CCCGGCGGTCCCCGGCGAGGTCGTCCTCGACGCCGCGCTGGCGCGGGACGCCGGGGTCGGCGTCGGCGAGCAGGTGCGGATCGCCACGCGCTCGACGCCGGCCGAGTTCCGGGTGAGCGGGATCGTCGACGCGCTGTCCCGGCAGTCGGCTCTGTTCTTCACCCCGGACCAGGCCGTGGCGCTGGCCGGACGGCCCGGGCAGGCGCACGCGATCGGCGTGCTGGCCGATCCCGGCGTCGCTCCGGAAACCCTCGCCGAGCGGGTGCGCGCGGCCGCGCCCGGTACCGAGGTGACCACCGGTGTCGAACGCAGCGGCATCGAGTGCCTCGACGTCAGCCAGACCCGCACGCTGCTGCTCGCGATCGCGGGCTCGTTCGGCGGCTTCGCGCTGCTCGTCGCGGTGTTCGTGGTGGCGAGCACGCTGGCACTGACCGTCAACCAGCGGCGCCGGGAGTTCGCGCTGCTGCGCGCGGTCGCGGCCACCCCGCGGCAGATCCGCAAGCTCATCGGCACCGAGACGACGCTGATCGCGCTCGTCGCCGGCGTCCTCGGCAGCGCGCTCGGGCTCGCGGTCGCGTCCGGGCTGCGGGACGCCTTCGCCGCGATCGGCGTGGTCCCGGCCGACTTCGGCCTCGCGATCAGCCCGATCCCGCTGGTCGCCGCGCTCCTGCTCGGCCTGGGCGCGGCC
>NZ_JAAGNB010001449.1:0-822 GCF_010550475.1 Amycolatopsis sp. SID8362 | reverse complement strand
GCGGCCGCGGCGCGGCGGACCGCCCGCGAGCTCTTGCGACGTGGCCGGTGCTTCGGCATGGTCGTCCCCGCTTCCCTCGATCTTCGCTGATCGCCTCACCCGATCGGCCCCACCCACCGGTACTGACCGGTAGGAGCAAGCTATCCGATGGAAGCAAACTTTGGCGAATGGCACAGCGAAATCCGGCCCTCGCGGAGAAGTTCGTCCTGATGGCACAAAACCTTCGTAGGGAATCTGTCACATTCACCAGGACTTAACGGGTCGCTGAGGACAGTTTGTCGAGCAGGGCGCCGGGGACGGTGATCCCGCGCTGCGCCACGTCCGAGGAAAACCGGCAGACGAGCGAATCCGACGGCGTCGCCGTGAACACCACGACTTCGCGGTGCAGGGCCGGCTTCAGCCGCCGCAGCGCACCCGAGAAGGTCCGGGTGAGCGCGGTCGTCGGCACCAGTGCCAGGCCGAGGCCCGCCGCGGCGAGCTGAGCCGCCGTCGACGCCTGTTTCGTCCGCATCACCGCGTTCAGCACCGCCCCGCGCCGGGCGGCCTCTTCGTCGAGCCAGCCGCCGAGGCCGTTGTCGGGGTGGTAATGCACCACCGGCTGCCCGGCGAGGTCGGTGATCGCCAGCGCCGCCCGGGTGGCGAGCGGGTGGTCCGCGGCCAGCGCCACGACGACCTCCTCGCGCCCGACGACCTCGACCGGCCCGGTCCAGCGGCTCGGCCGCGGCCCCGCGGCGACGTCCGCTTCGCCCGATTCCAGGGCGCTGACCAGCGCGTCCGCGCTCGTGGTTTCGGTCAGCGTGATCAGCACCTCCGGGCGGTGGC
>NZ_JAAGNB010001397.1:0-26028 GCF_010550475.1 Amycolatopsis sp. SID8362 | reverse complement strand
TCCCCGGCCTGCGCCCGGGCGCGGCCTGGGCCGACCTGAACACCGCCGCCCCGGGCGCCAAGCGCCGGCTGGCCACACTCGCCGCCGAGCACGACGTGCCGTTCGCCGACGTCGCGATCATGGCGCCGGTCCCCGGACGCGGCCTGCGCGTCCCCATGCTGACCAGTGGAAAGGCCGCCGAAGCCGTGGCAACCACCCTGAACGGCTTCGGCGCCGCCGTCGAGGTCATGCCCGGGGACGCCGGGCTCGCCGCCGAGCGCAAGCTGCTCCGGAGCGTGTTCTTCAAGGGCATGTCCGCCGCGGTGGTCGAAGCCCTCCGGGCCGCCCGCGCCGCCGGCTGCGAAGACTGGCTGCGCGAGGTCATCGTCGGCGAGCTGACCGCCGCCGGAGCGTCCACTGTGGACCGGCTGGTCAGCGGCTCCTACCGGCACGCCGTCCGCCGCACCGCCGAAATGGCGGCCGCCGCCGAGATGCTCGGGGAACTGGCCGTCCGGGCCGACGTCGCCGCGGCCGCCCGGGACCAGCTGCGGTTCATAGCTGATTCACAGGATTGTTAACAATCTTGAATTGAGTCTTGTGTTCAATATCTCACACGATGTAGCTTCGGACGCCTTCGCAGCCCCTGGACGAAAGGGACGAGGATGTCCGTACGAGAAACCGGCGGCCCGGCCGCCGCCACGGTCCGGCTCTCGCTCCGGGTGACCGCGCTGTGCTGGCTCCTGGTCCTGCTCGACGGGCTGGACCTCTTCGTATACGGCGCGACCCTGCCGGGCGTGCTGGCGGACAAGGGCTTCGGCCTGACCGCCGTCACCGGCGGGACGATCGGCAGCCTGACGACGTTCGGGATGATGCTCGGCGCGCTGTCGGCAGGCATCCTCACCGACCGGATCGGGCGGCGGAAGATCATCATCACCGGCGTCGTCGTCTTCTCGCTGGCCGCGGCCGCCTGCGCCGCCGCCCCGACGCCGTCCTGGTTCGGGGCGGCGCGGTTCGTCGCCGGCGTGGGGCTCGGCGGGCTGCTGCCGTCGGCGATCGCGATGGTCATGGAGTACGCGCCGGCGTGGCGGAAGAACCTCGCCGTCACCACGGTGATGACGGCGCACCAGGCGGGCGGCGCGCTGGCCGGGGCGCTCGGGATGACGCTCGTCGGATCGCTGGGCTGGCGTTCGGTGTACTGGCTGGGCGCGCTGCTGCTCGTCCCGGTCCTGCCGGCGATCGTCTTCCTGCTGCCCGAATCGCTGACCTTCCTGCTGGCCAAGGGAAAGACCGACCGGGCGCGGGCGATCGCCGACCGGCACGGGGTCGCGCTGGAAGCGTTCGCCCCCGAACCGGCCGAGGACCGGCGCGGCGGGCTGCGGGGCCTGTTCACCCCGGCGGTCCGGCTGACGACGGTCCTGTTCTGGATCGCCTCCTTCGCCGGACTGCTGCTGGTGTACGGCGTCAACACCTGGCTGCCGACCATGATGCGCGGCAGCGGCTACAACCTCGGCTCCGCGATCAGCTTCCTGCTGGTGATCAACCTGGGCGGCATCGCGGGCATGCTCGTCGCCGGCCGGCTCGCCGACCGCTTCGGGGCCCGGCCCGTCGCGATCACCTGGTTCGCCCTCACCGCGGGCGGCGTCGGCCTGCTCGCGGTGCACCTGCCGCTCGCGCTCACCTACGCCGTCGTGTTCCTGACCGGCGCGTGGCTGTTCAGCGCGCAGACGCTGATCTACGCGGCGGTCGGCGCCCACTACCCCGCCGACAGCCGCGCGACCGCCCTCGGCTGGGTCTCCGGCGTCGGCCGCCTCGGCGCGGTGTTCGGCCCCTGGCTCGGCGGCGTGCTGGTCGCGAGTGGACTGTCCACTTTGGGCTTCCTGGTCTTCGCGATCGCGGGTTTGCTCGGCGCGGCCATGGTTTCCCTGGTCCGGCGGCCGACGCTGGTCGCCCAGCCCGTTTGAGGGCCCCGCAGGAGGAGCACGCGCCGGTTTGCCGGGCCCCCGGCGGGGTAGCCCGAACCGACCCGGCGAAAGGAAACCCCGATGCCCGCCATGACCCGCGTCCTGGGCGCGTTGACGGCCGCCTACGGCGCGACCGTCATCGCCGCGCCCCGAGTGCTCGCCAAGCCGTGCGGCCTGACGACGCCGACCGGTGGTGTCCGCTCCGACGTGCGCACCCTGATCGCCGGCATCGGCGCCCGCGACGCGGCGATCGGTCTCGCGATGGTGTTCGCGCCGGCGGGGCGGCCCCTGCGGGTCGCCCTCGCCGCCCGCGTTGCTTCCGATGCCGCCGACGCGCTCGTCTTCGGCACCACCCTGCCGGACCGGACCGCGCGGCCGAAGGTCGCCGCGTTCGCCCTGGCCTGGGCCTCGCTCTGCGCGGTTTCCGCGGCGGTCCGGTGAACCTCAGACCCCGGCGGGCTCGGCGGCCGCCCGCTCGAGCCGGGCCCGGCGGGTCCTCGGTCCGAACAGCGCCAGCACCACCGCGCCGACAAGCCACGTCCCCGCGATGAAGAAGAACACGCTCTGGTACCCGCTGCCGTTGTACAGCGAGGCCACGATCAGCGGGCCGGCCGCGTTCGACAGGCGGCCGAGGCCGTACGACACGCCGGTGCCCAGTGAGCGGCCGCGGGTGTCGAACAGCTCGGGCGAGTACGCGTACCCGAGGGCCGTGTAGCCCCGCTCGAACATGTTGACCAGGAAGCCGAAGACCACGATCAGGACCGGGTTGAACGTCAGCCCGTAGAACAGGCCGCACAACGCGATGACCGTGCCGAACGCGACCAGGCACCACTTGCGCTCGAAGCGGTCGGTGACCAGCGCAGCCAGGTACGACCCCAGCGGCGCGCCGACCGTGGTCAGCGCCACGTAGAACACCGACTTCTCGACGCTGAAACCTTCCTTGGCCAGCAACGTCGGCGCCCAGCTCGAATACCCGAAGAACCCGATCGTCTGCGTCACCCACAGGACCGTGAGCAGCAGCGTGGGCAGCAGGTACTTCTTGCGCAGCAGCAGCCGCAGCGGCGCCTTGGCCACCGGGGCCTCGTCGATCGGCGGCGCCGGCTCGGGCAGCAGGCCCTTCTCGGCCGCGACCTGCGCTTCGATCTCCCGCAGCACCGCGTCGGCCTTCGCGTGCTCGCCCCGGCTTTCGTACCAGCGCGGCGATTCCTTCAGCTGCCGGGTGAACAGCACCAGCAGGACGCCGAGCGCGCCCCACAGGTACACCAGCCGCCACTGCCAGGTGCCGAGCGGGACGACGAGGCTCGCGATCAGGTTGGTCACCGGCGTGCCGCAGATGCCGATCACGATCGCGTACGCCTGGTACTTGCCGCGGTTGGCCGCCGGGTAGAGCTCGTTGACGTAGATGACCGCGACGACCGTCATCGCCGAGAGGCCGGCCGAAGTCAGGACGCGGAACACGCCCAGCGAAACGATGTCCCAGGAGAACACCGCCGCGAACGAGAAGACGCCGAACCACACGGTCGTCCACATGAGAGCGTTCTTGCGGCCGAAGCGGTCGGCGATCGTGCTCGCGACGATGGAGCCGAAGAACATCCCGACGAACGACAGCGAGGTCACGTACGCGACCTGGTCGACCGTCACGCCCCACAGCTTGATCAGCTTGGGCGCGGTGGTGGCGAAGCTGTTGATGTCCGCGAACTCGAAGAAGTAGGCGAACGACACGGCGAGGATGGTCAGCTTGTGGAAGCGCGAGATCGGCAGGCGGTTCAGCCGGTTGAGCGCGTTGGCGTGCTGCATTGCATGCCCTTCAGGGGTTTCAGGCGGTTTCGCCGGGCCAGTAGAGGCGCATCGGGTTGTCGACCAGCAGCTTCCGCTGTGCCTGCGCGGTTTCCGCGATCAGCGGCACGTGGTCGACGAGGAGCCCGTCGTCGGGCATGTGGCTCTTGAGGTTCGGGTGCGGCCAGTCGGTCCCCCACAGCACGCGGTCGGGGAACTCCGCGACGACGCGACGGGCGAACGGCACGACGTCGGTGTAGGCGTGCCGTTCGCCGTCGAGCGCCGGCGGCCCGGTCACCGTGAGCCGCTCGGGGCAGCTCACCTTCACCCAGACGTCGTCGCGGCCGGCGAAGTCCAGGAACCGGCCGAATTCGGGCCCCGACACCGGTTTCGTGACGTCCGGCCGTCCCATATGGTCGATCACCAGCGGCACGGGCAGCGTGCGGAAGAAGCCTTCCAGCTCGGGCAGGTCGGCGGCTTCGAAGTAGAGCACGACGTGCCAGCCGAGCGGGGCGATCTTCTTCGCGATCGCGGCGAGGTCTTCGGTGGGCGCGGCGTCCACCAGCCGCTTGACGAAGTTGAACCGCACGCCCCGGACGCCGGCCGCGTCGAGCTCGCGCAGTTCCGCGTCCCCGATGTCCGGCCGCACGGTCGCGACGCCGCGCGCCCGCCCGCCGGCCGCCCGGACCGCGTCGAGCATCGCGGAGTTGTCGGCGCCGTGGCAGGTGGCCTGCACGACGACGTTCCGGGAGACCCCGAGGTGGTCGCGCAGCGCGAAGAGCTGGTCCTTGCTCGCATCGCACGGGGTGTACTTGCGCTCGGGCGCGAACGGGAACTCCGCCTGCGGGCCGAAGACGTGGCAGTGGGCGTCGACCGCGCCGGGCGGCAGCGTGAAGTCCGGTGTGGACGGATCGGCGCACCAGTCCAGCCAGCCCGGCGTCTTGGGTGCGGTCACCGGCCTTGCCCCTTCAGCAGGGCGTCCAAGCGCGGGTAGACGGCGCGGGCGTTGTGCTCCCGGATCGCCGCCCAGTCCGCTTCGGACAGTTTCGCGGCCTCGGCGTACCGGCGGGTGTCGTCGAAGTGGTGGCCGGTGCGCGGGTCGACGCTGCGGACCGCGCCGATCATCTCGGACGCGAACAGGATGTTGCGTGCCGGGATGACGTCGAAGAGCAGGTCCGAGCCCGGCTGGTGGTAGACGCAGGTGTCGAAGAAGACGTTGCGCAGCAAGTGCTCCTCGAGTTCCGGCTTGCCCAGCGCCATCGCGAGCCCGCGGAACCGGCCCCAGTGGTAGGGCACCGCGCCACCGCCGTGCGGGATGATCAGCCGCAGCGTCGGGAAGTCCGTGAACAGGTCGCCCTGCACGAGCTGCATGAACGCGGTCGTGTCGGCGTTGAGGTAGTGCGCGCCGGTCGTGTGGAAGGCCGGGTTGACGCTGGTGGAGACGTGCACCATCGCCGGGATGTCGTACTCCACCATCTTTTCGTAAACCGGGTACCACGACCGGTCGGTCAGCGGCGGGGCCGTCCAGTGCCCGCCGCTGGGGTCGGGGTTGAGGTTCAGCGCGACGGCGCCGTACTCCTCGACGCAGCGGGTCAGCTCCGGCAGGCAGGTGGCCGGGTCGACGCCCGGGGACTGCGGGAGCATCGCCGCGGGGGCGAACCGGTCCGGGTAGAGCGTGCTGACGCGGTGGCAGAGCTCGTTGCAGATCGCAGCCCACTCCGACGACGTCTCGAAGCCGCCCACGTGGTGGGCCATGAAGGACGCGCGCGGCGAGAAGATCGTCAGGTCGATCCCGCGTTCGTCCATCAGCTTCAGCTGGTTCGGCTCGATCGTCTCGCGCAGTTCGTCGTCGCTGATCCGCAGGTCGGCCCGCGCGGGCGCGGCGGCGGAGCCGTCCAGTGCGGCGATCTGCTGGTCGCGCCACGCGGCGAGCGCGGGTGGTGCGGTGGTGTAGTGGCCGTGGCAGTCGATGATCAAGGTCAGTCCTCGTCGCTTCGCATGCTTGATGGTCGCACCCTAATCGTCGATGAAATTGTTTACAATATCTGCGACGAGGTCGTGACCGTATGCTGAGCACCCCGAACCGCCCGTGACGGCTTACCCGGGTCGCAGGTTCCCGGTGGCCGTCTGCCGCCCGGACCGGTCCCGGACTGCGGTCGACGTCGCATCCGCGCCCGGGTGAGCCGAGGCGATCAGCCCCTGGAAGTCGAACAGCGGCGCCACGAGCCGGTACTCGAACGTCAGCGGCCCGGCCGCCCCGCGCGCCCGCGCGGCTTCGGCCATCGCGACCGCCTGCAGCGGCCCGTGGGTGAGCAGCCCGGGATAGCCCTCCACGTCGCGGCAGTAGTCGCGGTCGTAGTGGATGCGATGGGCGTTGTAGGTCAGCGCCGAGAAGCGGAACAGCAGCGTGGGCGTGACGTCGAGGGCCTGCTCCCCCGGCTCCGGCGGCACCTCCGGACCGCCGGCCGGATACGTCTCACCACTGCTCGCGCGGTAGACGAGGTCCTGCTCTTCGTCGACGACGAGCCGGCCCGCCTGGTGGATCCGGTGCGCCACCGTCACGAAGGTGAGCGGCCCGGACCGGCCCTGCTTCTCGCGCGTGGCCAGGACTTCCGAGTGACGGGTCGCCTCCTCGCCCCAGCGGAGTTCCCCGGACGTCCGCACCCGGCCGCCGGCCCACATCCGGCGTCCGGGCGGCGTCCCTTCGCGGACCGGGTGCCCGTCCGGGCCGAGGTCGGCCTGCGCGGGCCGGTCGAGCAGGTACACCCAGTGCCACAGCAGCGGCAGGACACCGTCTTCGGGCAGCGGGACGCCGAGCAGCGCGGCGAGCGCCTCCGCCGGTCCGGGGAGGATCGGTTCGGTGATCACGCGCGGTCGCCCCCGATCGGGTGGCGCTTGACCAGCTGCCGGGCGATGACCGTGCGCTGGATTTCGTTGGTGCCCTCGCCGACGATCATCAGCGGCGCGTCCCGGAAGTAGCGTTCGACGTCGAACTCCGTGGAGTAGCCGTAGCCGCCGTGGATGCGCACCGCGGCCAGCGCGATCTCCATCGCGGTCTCCGACGCGAACAGCTTCGCCATGCCGGCTTCGAGGTCGGCGCGCTCGCCGGAGTCGTAACGGCGGGCGGCGTGGTGGACGAGCTGGCGTGCCGCTTCCAGCTTGGTGGCCATGTCGGCCAGGTGGTTGCCGACCGACTGGTGCTGCCAGATCGGCTTCCCGAACGCCTCGCGTTCCTGGGCGTAGCGCAGGGAATCCTCCAACGCGGCGCGCCCGACGCCGAGCGCGCGGGAGGCGACCTGGATCCGGCCGATCTCCAGGCCGCGCATCATCTGCGCGAACCCCTTGCCCTCGACCCCGCCCAGCAAGGACGTCACCGGCGTCCGGAAGTCCACAAAGGACAGCTCGCAGCTCTCGACGCCCTTGTAGCCCAGCTTCGGCAGGTCACGGGAGACCTCGAACCCCAGCCCGTGCTCGACGAGCAGGATGCTGATGCCCGCGTGCGCGGGTTCGGCGCGCGGATCGGTCTTGCACAGCAGCGCGACCAGCTGCGAGCGGCGCGCGTTGGTGATCCACGTCTTGGCGCCGTCGACGACGTAGGTGTCCCCGTCGCGGCGGGCGGTGGTGCGCAGCGCCTGCAGGTCGGAGCCGCCGCCGGGCTCGGTCAGCGCCATCGTCGCGCGGACCTCGCCGGTGGCCAGCCGCGGCAGGTAGTGGTCCTGCTGCGCGCGCGTGCCGTGCTCGGCGATGAGCTTCGCGACCACGGTGTGCCCGCCCATCGCGCCGGCCAGGCTCATCCAGCCGCGCGCCAGCTCCTCGGTGATCACGGCGTAGCACTGCGCGGACACCCGCGCCTCGCCCCACGGCTCGGGCACGGCGAGGCCGAAGACGCCGAGCCGCTTCATCTGCTCGATGAGCGCTTCGGGGTAGGTGTCGGTGTGGTCCAGCTCCCGCGCCGACGGCCGGACGTCGCGGTCCACGAAGTCGCGCACGACCGCGACGATCGCGGCCTCCTCCTCGGTCAGCCCGTCCATCACCGGTCCTCTCGCTCTGGTCGTCCCATCATGACGCACTGTTCCATCAATCTCGTTTGATGTATTCTCCGGGCATGGCACCGGAGCCACCCGCGTTCGTCCGCCTCGCCGCGCACCCGTTGCGCTGGTCGCTCCTGACCGCGCTCGCCGGCGGCGACCTGCGGGTCCGGGAACTCGTCGAGCGCGTCGGCCAGCCGCAGAACCTGGTCTCCTACCACCTGCGGCTGCTACGCGACGGCGGGCTCGTCGTGGTCACGCGAAGCAGTTACGACGGCCGCGACAGCTACTACCACCTGGACCTCGACCGGTGTTCCGCCGCGCTGACGGCGACCGGCGCGGCCCTGCACCCGGGGCTGCTCCGCGAGCCCGCGCCGGCCCGGCCGGGGATCACCGTGCTGTTCGTCTGCACCGGCAACAGCTCACGCTCCCCCATCGCCGCGGCCCTGCTGCGGCAGCGGACCGGCGGTCGGGTGGCCGCGACGAGCGCGGGCAGCCACCCCAAGGCCACGCTCCACCCGGAAGCGGTCCGGGTGCTGGCCGACGAGTTCGGCATCGACGTCGCCGGGCAGCGGCCTCGGCACCTGGACACGGTCGCCGGGCAGCGGTTCGACCACGTGATCACGGTGTGCGACAAGGTCCGCGAGGTTTGCCCCGCGTTCCCGCACCGCCGCCACTGGAGCATCCCGGACCCGGCCGCGGCACCCGACCCCGGCGCGTTCCGGCGCACCGCGGCCGAACTCGACACACGCGTCCGGCACCTGCTGCCGGAACTCGGTGCGGCACAAGACAAGGAGGTCCAGTCATGACCGATCAGCTCGCCAGCGTCCGGTACGTCGTCGACGACGTCCCGGCAGCCATCGCCTTCTACACCACGCACCTCGGCTTCACGGTGCGCATGAGCGCGGCACCGGCGTTCGCCGACGTCGTCCGCGGCCCGCTGCGGCTGCTGCTTTCGGGGCCCGCCAGCTCGGGCGCGCGGGCCACGCCCGCGGAGTCGTCGGCGGCGGGCCGGAACCGCATCCACCTGGTGGTCCCGGACCTCGACGCGGAGATCCGGCGGCTGACGGACGCCGGGGTGGAGTTCCTCGGCGACGTCGTCGCCGGGCCGGGTGGGCGGCAGATCCTGCTCGCCGATCCCGCCGGGAACCTGGTCGAGCTGTTCGAGGCCGCCGCCCGCTAGCCCCGTTCGCTCCCGGACCCAAGCGCCCCAAGGTGGCCTTGGTTGCGTCTGACGCACCCAAGGCGGCCTTCGGTGCGTCTGACGCACCGAAGGCCACATTGGGGCGCTTGGGCGCGCTCGGGTGGAAATTACCAAAGGTAAGTTCTGCTGCCTTCTTGACATTACCAATGGTCAGGAGGAGGGTACTGGCCACCCGATTCGTCTAGACCAATCGGCCTCCCCGCGGACGGCATCCCAGGAGGAGACCCATGTCCCGTACCACCCGGACCACCACCGCTGCCCTCACCAGCCTCGCCACCGTCGCCGCCACCGCCCTGATCCTCTCCGGCGGGGCCGACGCCAGCCCGGCCGCCGCCGCCGCCGACTGCGGGGTGCTCTTCGACGACTTCCACTACGCCTCGCCCACCGACTCCGCCTTCAGCGGGGCCGGCTGGACCACCCGCAACGACGTCGGCAGCCCCGGTGTGCCCGGCGCGCGCTGGCTGACCAGCAACGTCACCTTCCCGACCGTCGACGGCGAGCGCGTCGCACAGCTGGCCGCGAGCACCGACGGCTCCGCCAACGGGACCACGCACGCCGAGCTATACCAGAACCAGCTGCGGTTCTTCGAAGGCACGTACGCCAGCCGGGTCCGCTTCACCGACGCGCCGGACAGCGGGACCGACGGCGACCACGTCAACGAAACCTACTTCACGATCTCGCCGCTGCGGTACGACCGCGACCCGCTCTACAGCGAGCTGGACTTCTCCGAGTACCTGCCCAACGGCGGCTGGGGCGGCTCGCAGGCCAACTACCAGACCAGCTGGTACACCTACTGGAACAGCCCGACGTGGGACGGCCTGCGCACGTCCACCGCGCAGAACCGCAGCCTGGCCGGCTGGCACGACATCGTCACGCAGGTTTCCGGCGGGCACGTCAAGTACTACATCGACGGCGTGCTGACCGCCGACCACACCACCGACGCGCAGGGCAACCCGGTCTACCCGCGCACACCGATGTCGATCAACTACAACATGTGGTTCATCGACACCGCGGGCCACACGAGCGGGAACAGCGTCTACACCGAGCAGGTGGACTGGACCTACTACGCGGGCAACCAGGTCGTCTCCCCCACCGACGCCGTCGCGAAGGCCGGGCAGTACCGCACCGCCGGAACGTCCCATGTGGACACCGTGACCGGGTGCACCACGCCGACCAGCCCGCCGCCGACCACGACCACCCAGCCGACCACCCCGACGACGCCCACCACCCCGACCACGCCGTCCCAGCCCGCCGACTGCTCGAGCGCGCCGGAGTGGGACTGGGGCACGGTGTACCTCGGCGGCCAGCGCGTGAAGCACAACGCCCACCTCTGGCAGGCGAACTGGTGGACCCAGGGCTCCGAACCGGGCCTCACCGCCCAGTGGGCCGACCTCGGCCACTGCTGATCCCCGCATCCCACTCACGCCTCCGGGAATCCCCATGCGCAGACGCATCCTCGCCGCCGCACTGGCCGTCACCGCCCTGACCGCCAGTGCCTGCGGCACCGACACCCCCGCTCCCGCCGTCGGCGGGACCACCCTGACCGTCTGGCTGATGAACGGCGACCTGAGCGACAAGGCCACCGCGGCGATCACCGCCGCGTTCGAGAAGGCCACCGGCGCGAAGGTCACCGTCCAGATCCAGGAATGGGACAACATCAACACCAAGATCAGCACCGCGCTGGCCCAGGACACCACGCCGGACGTCATCGAGATCGGCAACACGAACGTCCCGCTGTTCGCCGCCAACGGCGCGCTGGCCGACCTCACCCCGCACCGCGCCGAGCTCGCCGCGGGCCAGACCTGGCTGCCCGGTCTCATCGGACCGGCCACTGTGGACGACCACGTCTACGCGGCGCCGCTGTTCGCGGGCAACCGGTCGGTGATCTACGACAAGCAGGTCTGGGCCGACGCCGGCGTCACCGCTCCGCCCACGACCTACGCCGAGCTCACCGCCGCACTCGACAAGATCAAGGCCAAGCACCCCGCGCCGGACTACTCCGTCTTCCACTTCCCGGGCCGCTACTGGTTCGGCGCGCTGCAGTTCGTCTGGGACGCCGGTGGCCAGATCGCCGTGCAACAGAACGGAAAGTGGACCGGCGCCCTCGAAAGCCCCGAGGCGCAGAAGGGGTTGCAGGCCTGGAAGGACTTCCAGAACGCCTACTCCTCCCCCGCGTCCCGCAACGTCGACACGAAGGCACCCGACCAGGCCGCGATCTTCTCCGCCGGCGGCGCGGCGGCCATCCTCGACACGAGCGTCAACACCGTCGTGAAGAACAAGCCGGAGCTCAAGGACCGGCTGGGCACGTTCCCCTTCCCCAGCGCCACGCCCGGCAAGACGCAGCCGGTCTTCCTCGGCGGGTCCGACCTGGCGATCGCGGCCAAGAGCCGCAACCAGGACCTCGCGCTCGCCTACGTCAAGGCGGCGACCGACCCGGCGGTGCAGCGCGACGCCATCGTCGGCATCGACGGCTGGACCCCGATCTCGACCGAGCTGATCGACCGGATCGCGCCGACGCTGCCGCCGCTCAACGCCGCGTTCGCCACCGCGGCCAAGACCAGCGTCGCGACGCCGGCCGCACCGGGCTGGGCGACCATCGAGAGCGACAAGTCGATCAACACGTTCTTCGCCGACATCGCGACCGGGCGTAAGCCGATCGCCGAGGCGGCCAAGGACTTCGACGCCCACCTCACCGAAGCGCTCAACGCCCGCTGACCGGCGGGGTGGCCCGGCCGACCGCCGTCCCCGCCGGGCCGCCCCGCCCCTTTCCCGCTTCCGACAAGGAGTCCTCGTGTTGCTCGTGAAAGCGCGGCCGCACGCGCCGGAAAGACCGGCGGCGCCCCGGCGGCGCCGGTCACTGCTCCCGTACGGCCTGCTCCTGCCCGCGGCCGCGCTGCTCGGGCTGGTGCTCGGCTACCCGCTGCTGCGGCTGGTCGTCATCTCGCTGCAGGAGTACGGCCTCCGGTCGCTGTTCACCGGCACGACGGGCTTCGCGGGCTGGGACAACTACGCCGAAGTGCTCGGGGACGACCAATTGCTCCCGATGCTCGCCCGCAGCGTCGGGTTCTGCGCCGCGCTGGTCGTCGGCACGCTCGTCATCGGTTTCGCGGTCGCGCTCATGCTGCGGCGGCTGGGCCGCGGGATGCGCACGGCGGTGACGCTGTGCCTGATCGCCGCCTGGGCGCTGCCGAACGTGGCGTCCACTTTGGTCTGGCAGTGGCTCTTCCAGCCCGGGTACGGCGTCGTGAACTGGCTGCTGACCCAGGCCGGTTTCGGGGACCTCACCCAGCGCGACTGGACGACGTCGCCGGCGTCGGCGTTCACCCTGGTGTGGCTGCTGGTCGTCTGGCAGTCGGTGCCGTTCGTCGCGCTCACGCTCTACGCCGGTCTTTCGCAGATCCCGCGGTCCTACTACGAAGCGGCCGCGCTCGACGGTGCCGGGCCGTGGCGGGCGCACCGCACCATCACCTTCCCGTTCCTGCAGCCGATCTTCGGCCTGGTCACGATCCTGTCGATCATCTGGGACTTCACCGTGTTCAACCAGATCTGGATCCTCACTCAGGGTGGCCCGGACGGCGGCACCACGACGCTCGGCATCTGGACGTTCACCCGCGCCTTCAGCCGCAATGACTTCGGCCAGGGCGCGGCGATCGCCGTGGTCTCGGTCGCGCTGCTCGTCGCGCTGACCGCGGTGTACGTGCGCAAGCTCGTCCGCTCCGGGGAAGACCTGTGATCCGCCGGGTGGGCCGGAACGCGGCCGCGACGCTGTTCTGTCTCGTGTGGATCTTCCCGGTGTACTGGATGGTGCTCACGGCGTTCAAGCCGGCGGGCAAGATCCTCAGCCCCACACCGGAGTTCCTGCCCTTGGACGTCACCTTCGACAACTTCGCCGGCGCCCTCGCAAAACCGGGCTTCCTCCAGGACCTCCTGAACAGCGTCGTGGTCGTCGTCGCGGTGGTGGCACTGTCCATAGTGGTCGCCTTTCTCGCCGCGACGGCGTTGACGCGGTTCCGCTTCTTCGGGCGCCGCAGCTTCCTGATCGGGGTGCTGGTGCTGCAGATGGTCCCGGTGCCCGCGCTGGTCATCCCGTTGTTCCTGAGCCTCAAGAGCGCGCACCTGCTCGACACGCTCTTCGGCCTGGTGCTCACCTACGTGGCGCTCGTGCTGCCGTTCACGATCTGGACGCTGCGCGGGTTCCTGCACGGCATCCCCGTCGAGCTGGAGGAAGCGGCGATGGTCGACGGCGCGACGCGCGGGCGCGTGATGCGCTCGGTCCTGCTGCCGCTCGTGCTGCCCGGCCTCATCGCGACCAGCGTGTTCGCCTTCATCACCGCCTGGAACGACTTCCTGTTCGCCTACGTGATCATGAAGGACAGCGCGGGCTACACGCTGCCCGTCTGGCTGGTCTCGTTCAGCACCAGCACGGGCACCGACTACGGCGGCCTCATCGCGGCGTCGACGCTGTTCGCGCTGCCCGTCGTCGTTTTCTTCGCGCTGGTGCAGCGCCACCTGGTCGAGGGCATGACCGCGGGCGCGGTGAAGGGCTGATGGTCATCCCCCACCCCGCGCGGTTGACCCGCCGCGCCGGTTCCTTCACGCCCGCGGGCGTCCACTCTGGACCCGGTACCGACGGACCCGCCCGGCTGCTCGCCGCGTACGCGAACCTCCCGCTTGTCCACAATGGAGCTGCGGTCCGGCTCACGCTCGAACCGGGCTTCGCGGACGAGGAGTACACCCTCGACGTCACGCCGGAGGACGCCGTGCTTACCGCGTCCACGGAAGCGGGCCTGCTCGCCGGGGTACAGACCGTCCGCCAGCTGCTGCCTCGGCTCGAGTGCCTGGCCATCCGCGACGCGCCACGGCTGCCCTGGCGCGGCGTTCTGCTCGACGTCGCCCGGCACTTCCTCCCGCTCGACTTCCTGCGCGAGTTCGTCGACCTCCTGGCGCTGCACAAGTACAACGTGCTGCACCTGCACCTCACCGACGACCAGGGCTGGCGGATCGAGATCGACGGCTGGCCGCGGCTGACCGAGATCGGGGCGTGGCGCGCCGAGTCGATGGTCGGGGCCGCGGGCAGCGGCGTCTTCGACGGCCTCCCCCACGGCGGTTTCTACACCCAGCGGGAGCTGCGGGAGCTGGTCGCCTTCGCCGCCGCGCGCGGGGTGCGGATCGTGCCGGAGATCGACCTGCCCGGGCACGTCCGCGCGGCCCTGGCCGCTTACCCCGAGCTGGGCAACCGGCCGGACGTGCGGCTTCCCGTGTGGACGGAGTGGGGCATCAGCCCGGACATCCTCGGCGTCCACGACGGCGCGTTCGCCTTCTGCCGGGACGTGCTCACCCAGGTCGCGGACGTCTTCCCGGCGCCGTACCTGCACATCGGTGGCGACGAATGCCCGACGACGCACTGGGAAACCAGCCCGGTCGCCCGCGCGAAGGCCGCCGCGCTCGGGCTGCGCACGACCGCCGAACTCCACCCGTGGTTCCTCGGCGAGTTGCACGCCGTCGTCGCCGGGCTCGGCAGGCAGGCGGTGTGCTGGGACGAGACCGGGCACGCCGTGGGTGGGCTGCCCGCCGACCTCGTCGTCACCGCGTGGCGCGACGCCGCGCACGGCGCGCTCGCCGTGGCGCGCGGCCACCAGGTCGTGATGGCGCCGCACACCTCGACGTACTTCGACTACCGGCAGACCGAAGAGCCGGGCGAACCACCCCGCGAGCCGGTGACGACGCTCGAGGACGTCTACCGCTTCGACCCGCTGGCCGGCGGACTCCCGGTCAGCGACGGCACCCGGCCGGGTGTGCTCGGCACCCAGGCCCAGCTGTGGACCGAGCACGCGCCGACCCCCGACCACGTGCGACACCTGGCGTTCCCCCGGCTGTGCGCGCTGGCCGAACGCGCGTGGTCGCCACCGGGCCGCGGTTATGCTGACTTCCACCAGCGGCTGGCCGGGCACCTCACCCGGCTGCGCGCGCTGGGTGCCCTGCCGAAGGAGCGCGTCCGGTTCGCCGGCGCGATCCCCGTACCCGAAAAGACGCTGCCTTGACCGCTGCCGACGAGCAGGCGGACCGCCCGCCGCCCACTGTGAAGCGCGACCGCGTCCGGCGGCACCTGCTGAAGGTGATCGAGAACGCCGGCCCCGGCACCGGCCTGGCCTCCGAACGGGACCTGGCCGCGGAACTGGGCGTCTCGCGCCCGACCGTCCGGGCGGCCATCGACGAGCTGACCCGCACCGGGCTCCTGGTGCGCCAGCGCGGCCGCGGCACGTTCACCAGCCCGCAGAAGGTCACCCAGGAACTGGCCACCGGGCTCGCCGTCCCGCCCGCGGAAGGGCACTGGACCAGCCGGGTCGTCGCGTTCACCACGGCACCGGCGGCCCGCTCGCTGGCCGGCGAGCTGGAGTGCGAGCCGGGCACGCCGGTCTTGCGCGTCACCCGGGTCCGGTACGTCGACGACGAGCCGATCGCGATCGAAAGCCTGGCGCTGCCCGCGTCGCTGGTGCCGGGCCTGCGGCCGGCCGAGCTCGAGACCGGCAACTTCTACCGGCTGCTGCGGGAGCGCTTCGGGATCGCCGTGCAGGACGCGGTGCAGACGATCGAGCCGGCGGTGACCAACCCGGACCAGGCTGAGCTGCTGGAAATCGCGGTGTACGCGCCGATCCTGCACATCGAACGGCTGACCCGCGACACGACCGGCCGCGTGGTCGAACTGACCCGCTCGGTCTACCGCGGCGACCGGTACCGCATCACGTCGAAACTCCGCTTCGACGCCGAATCCGGTTGATCGCGCATCCGGAAAATAAATCTTCACCGGACTCCGGAAACCGGGGTTTTTAGCGTCCCCTCATTACCCGAACGAGTGACGCCGGGCCGACATCCGGGTGAGCGCACGGCGTGAAACCCGTTGTCGCACCGGGTACACGCGATCGCGGGAGGGTCACGAACTGCGCTGTTGGCATCGCCTTTTCGGCGCCCGGGTGAGAGCGCTTCAACGCACCCGGGGTGCCGCATAGGCTTTTCCTTCGGCCGGGAAAACGATTCCCGGAACCGAAAGAATCGAGGACAGTCCATGCGAAGACGCATGCTGGGAGCGTTCCTGCCGCTGGTGCTCGTGGCGGCGACCGCCGTCCCGCCACCCGCGGCCGCCGATCCCGCGCCCGCCGCCGTTTCCGGGCTGGTGAAGTCCGTGCAGGGCACCGGTTCGCCCGCCGACCACGGCGCGACCGCGAACTGGGTCATCGGCTACGACGACCAGGCCACGACGGCCGGCGCCGCGACCATCACCGACGCCGTCGGGGCCGGCCAGGCGTTCCAGCCCGGTTCCCTGCACGCCCCGCCCGGCTGGACCCCGCAGTGGTCCACCGACGGCAGCACGTTCACCGGCACCGAACCGGCTTCCGGGGTCTCCGCCGTCCGCGCCACCAACCCGAACGCCGGACCGGACGCGACCCAGCTGTCCGGCGCGCTCACCCCGCCCGTGCAGGCGGTCACCACCGCGACCGGCGGCGACGGCTTCTCCCCGATCCTCTACCGCACGCAGGGCGGCGTGCTGCAGGCGTGGAACATCTACCACCACCTGGGCGCCACGTCCCCGAAGGTCGTGTGCACCGACCTCGCCACCGGGCAGCGGTGCCCGGGCGGCCCGTGGCCGAAGGTGCTCAACACCGCGCCCGGCCCGCTCGGCACCCTCGGCGCCGGCGACATCGCCAGCCCGATGGTCGAGCAGTACGTGCGCGACCCCGCCGCGCCCGCGAAGGTCTACTACCCCGCCATCACGGCGACCTCGGTCGGGGTCGGCTGCCTCGACCTGGCCGCCGTCGCCAACTGCGGCTACTCCGCGCTGGCGAACCTCGGCGGGTCGCCGCCGGTCAGCAGCATCACCGGGCTCGTCGAGAGCGGCGGCAACGTCTACGGCCTGATCAGCTCCGGTGCGGTGGTCTGCTGGACCATCGCCACGCAGAGCGCCTGCGGCGGCCAGCCGTATGCGCCGATCGTGCCGTCCGCGAACCAGCCCTACGTCTACGGCGCGCTGACCCTGGTGGCGGACAAGGTGTTCGCGTCCACGTCGAGCCCGAACACCGCGCAGCAGCCGTCGCTGGGCTGCTTCGACCCGGCGACCGCCACGGCGTGCGCCGGCTGGGCTTCCTCGCGGCCCACGGGACCGGCGGGCAACTACACCTACAACGCGTACACGGCCTTCAGCACGAGCGGCGCGCCGGTGGGCGCGTGCTCGTCGACGAGCGTCGCCAGCACCGTCACGACGTGCTACGCGCTCGACGGCTCGGCACTGCCGGCGCCGCCGATCACGGCGTTGCCCGCGGGCGCGATCTTCTTCCCGCCGGAGGTCGTCACGGATCCCGGCGGCCACGTCCGCAGCTACCTCCCCGTCTGGGGCGGCGGGTACGCGGGCGCGGCCCTCTGCCACGACTGGACGACGGGGTCGGCGTGCGCGGGCCTGCCCGGCCCGATCACGCACCCGAACGTGAACGGCGGGGCCACGCGGGACTACGGCTACGCCTACGACCCGCCGTCGGGCTGCCTGATCGGGCTCGGCGACGCGGGCGTGCTGTTCTCCATGGACCCGGCCACCGGCGCCTCGCCGTGCGTCCGGTCCGGCGGGCAGGTGACGCTGAAACCGGGTGACTTCTACTGCGACGGCGGAAGTCACGTCCAGGGCTACACGGCGGCGCGGCTGACCGGCGTCGACCCGGCCAACGTCGACTTCGCGGCATCCCGGGTGACGGTGACCGACCAGGACAACGCCGTCGTGCCGACGCCGGGCTTCGCCCCGGACGGTTCGGTGGACCTCACCGGCGTTTCCGTGGCGGCCCACCCGTCGATCACGGTGACCACGACGCTGGTGCTGCACAGCGCGGCGGGCTTCAGCGGCTCGCTGGTCGTCGACTACGCGGGTGACGCGCCGCAGCTGTGCTTCGGCACGACGATCGCGGCGGACTGCGCGGTGACGGCGGTGGCGAACACCGCCACCGGCACCGACTCGACGGGGTCGTTCACGTCCAACACGGTGACGCTGCCGGTCGCGCCGGGCGCGTCGTGCACGCCGAAGGTCACGGTGGAGAAGGAGATCTGCACGGCGTCGACGGCCGCCAAGTGCGGGCCGGGCGGTTCCGGGCCGTGGGCCAAGCAAACCGGTGTCGGACTGCTGGGCCTGCTGTTCGCGACGGCGTACTGGCGGATCACGGTGACGAACGAGGGTCCGGTCGGGATCACGTCGGCGCACGTGGTGGACAGCGTGGAGCCGTCGTGCCAGACGGGCCCGTTCGCCCTCGGCGCCGGGCAGACGCAGCAGGTGTACTGCTCGACGTACGCGTTGCTGAGCCTGTTCCCGATCACCAACCAGGCGAAGGTGAGCTACCTGCCGGTGAACGTCCCGCCGGGCACCCCGCCGTCGCACACGAACTGGTCATCGGCGAAGGCCTGTTCACTGCTGTGCGTTCTCTAGGGTGACCGTCCGCGGGAGGCGTTCCGGCGTCTCCCGCGGGCCTTCCGGCCCGACCGCCGGGGCCATCAGGACCGCGCAGAGCGGGACCGCCATCGCGATCGCGGCGAGCACGAACACCGGGAACAGGAAGGAGAACACCTCGGCGCCCGCCGGGTCCGGGGCGGACATGTCCATGGTCATCCGGACCGCGGCCATGCCGGTGTAGTGCATGCCGGTGACCGCCGCGCCCATCACGAACCCGGCGAGCAGGCGCAGGGACAGCCGGTCGAGGAACACCGCGAACCACAGCGCGGCCGTCGCCGCGACGACGGCGATCGCCACCGACAGCGCGACGAGCAGGCCGTCGTAGCCGAAGTCGCCCTTCACGCGCAGGGCCGACATCCCCGTGTAGTGCATGACGTTGACCGCGAGGCCGGTGATCACGCCGCCGAGCACGAGCCGCCACCAGCCGAACTTCGCGCGGCCGCCGACGACCAGCAGACCGGCGAACACGGCGGCGACCGACAGCAGCGCCGACAGCGCCGTGCGGAAGACGTCGTAGCGCACCGGCATCCC
Organism: Amycolatopsis sp. SID8362; assembly: GCF_010550475.1. Lineage (NCBI taxonomy): Bacteria > Bacillati > Actinomycetota > Actinomycetes > Pseudonocardiales > Pseudonocardiaceae > Amycolatopsis > Amycolatopsis sp. SID8362. The sequence goes on along the minus strand of NZ_JAAGNB010001397.1, from coordinate 7,068 downwards.
CGGCGTGCTGAAGCCGAGCATGGCCACGAAGTGCATCAGCCAGATGCCGACCCCGCCGATCGAAATCGCCGCGAGCACGAGCCACCGCATGCGGTGCCGGCTGTTCGCCGCGTGGCGGGCCTGCACCGCGCAGGCGAGGCCGAGCGCGCAGCCGACCACCGAAGTCAGGTAGGCGAGCACGAGCAGCCAGTGCCCGAGCGCGAAGTGTTCCATGGTCGGTCCTCTCTCACAGGTCGCGCAGGCCGTGCAGCACGCGTTCCATCAAGTCGTGGCGCTCGTCCCAGCCGGCGTGTTCGGCGAGCGTGTCCCGGACGATCACCAGGCCGTCCTCCACCAGGTCCGAGACGAGCACCCGGACCACCCCCAGCGGCAGCCGCAGCAGCGCGGCGACCTCCATCAGCGACCGCGGCAGCAGGCACAGCTCGATGACCTGGTCGAGCGCGCTGGTCGACTGGTAGCCGGCCGACGCGCGGCCCGCCGCCGTGGTCTCGACGAGCGCTTCGACCGCGATGGTGACCGACGGCGCCGTCCGGCCCTCGGTCCAGGCGTAGGGGCGGGCCAGCGCCGGGCTCCGGCGCGGCTCCCCTTCGCCCGCGTACCCGGTCACCGCCGGTCCTGGCCCACCGGCATCTCGCGCGCGGGCACGTCGACCTGCCGCCCCACCCGCTCGACCAGCATCGTCATCTCGTAGCCGACGAGCCCGATGTCGCAGCCGGTCGACGCGAGGACCACGAGGTTCGAGCCGTCGCCGACGCTCATCAGCAGCAGGAACCCCTGCTCCATCTCGATGACCGACTGCACGACCCGCCCGGCGGTGAACAGCTCCGCGGTCCCGAGCGACAGGCTCGACAACCCGGCGGCGATGGCCGCGAGCTGATCGGCGCGTTCCCGCGGCAGGGCATCGTCGGCCGCGACGAGCAACCCGTCGGCCGACACGAGCACCGCGTGCGCGACCCCGGACACGTCCTGGACGAACCCGTTGACCAGCCAGTTCAGCGCGGCTGTCCGTTCGGGGGCCGGCGCGGGGAAAGCCCCCAGGGGCCGGGCCGACGGTTCGGCGCGCCGCTGGTGCACGTCGGGGAGTTCGGTCATCGGGGTTCCACTCCGTCCTTTCCGGATTCGTCCGCACGGGCGGCGGTCTGCCGCCGGGCCGCGCGCATGCCCTGGTAGTGCCGGGACAAGCTGTTGCGCACGGCGGTGGCATCCCGGAACGCCGCGCCATCGGGTTCCCGCACCCGAGGCAGGGCGGCCCCGGGTGCCAGCTGCGCCCCGGGCCGCCGGGTGGGGAGGCCGGCCGCGCTGAGGTTTTGTAAGGCGGCGGGCCGGAGAGCGCTTTCCGCAGCCTGCCGCGCTTGGTCGGTGGGGGACGACCAGTCGGCGGTTGTTCGGGTCGGGGGTGCGGGCTGGTCGGGGTGGGTGGGGTTGGCTACGGGGTTGGGGCGGCTTTCGGCTGCCGGGCGGTCCGCACCTTTCGCGGCTGCGGACGTGGGGCGCTCGGCGGAGGTGGAACGGTCGGCGCGGCCTGCAGCCCCAAGCCGGTCCACGAGATCGGAGCGATCCGGACTGTCCGCGGCGGAGACCACCGGCCACTCACCCGAGCCGGAGCTATCTGCGCGCCCGGCGTCGCGGGAGCCGGTGTGGTCCGCCGCCGGGACCACCGGCCGCTCGGCGGAACCGGTGCGGTCCGTCGGACCCGCGGTCTCGGCGGGCCGCTTGCCAGAACCGGCGCCACCCGCCTGACCCGAACCATGGCGGTCCGCCGCCGAAACCGAGGGCCACTCGCCCGAACCGGCGCGATCCAGGCCTGCGCTCTCAGCGGGCTGCTTGCCCGAACCGGCGCCGCCCGCCTCACCCGAAACAGGCCGGCCAGCCGCCGAAACCGAGGGCCACTCGCCCGAACCGATGCGGTCCGCCAGGCCGGCAGTCTCGGCAGGCCGCTTGCCCGAACCCCTGCCGCCCGCCTCGCCCGCGCCGGAGCGATCCGCACGCCCGGCGTCGCCGGAGCCAGACCGGTCTGCCGCCGAAACCGAAGGCCACTCACCCGAACCGGCGCGATCCGTGCGCCCGACACTGCCAGAGCCGGCGTGGTCCGCCGCCGGAACCACTGGCCACTCCCCCGTTCCCGACCGATCGGCCCGCGCACCCGTCTCCCCGTCCGGGACCACCGGCCACTCGCCACTCCCGTTCACCGCCGCACCGTTCGGCGGCCGGTCCGCCACGTCCGCCTCCGTCGGCCAGCCGGCCTCCTCAGCACGCGGACTCCGGCGGGTCAACGGCTTCGCCGTCGGCTCGGTGAACCAGCTCGTCACCACCTGCTCGAAGATCGGCGTCGACGCCTGGGCCGGGACCACCGCCACCGGGCGGGCGTGGCCGTTGTGCCTGGACGCCGCGCGGCCCGCGCCGATCGGGCGGGCCAGGTCCGCGATCACCAGTGCGCCCGGTACGTGGACGCTCGCCGTCACGCCCGCGTGGCGGACTCCCGGGGACGTCGCGCGCAGGCGGACCGTCACGTCGTGGAGCGCGGCCAGGCGGCCGACCACGAACAGGCCCATGCGGCGGGTGGTTTCCGGGCCGACCGTCGCCGCCGCGGCGAGGCGGGCGTTGGCCGTCTTCAGTTCGTCCGGGGTCATGCCGAGGCCCTGGTCGACCACCTCGATGAGGAGGCCGCCGTCGGCGCCGCGGTCCGCGGTCAGGGCGACCTTGTGCTCCGGCGGGGAAAACCGCGTCGCGTTCTCCAGCAGCTCGGCCAGGATGTGGACCACGTCCGCGGCCGCCTCCGGCTGGACCGAGCCGCGCGGCGCGTTGCCCAGCGCGACCCGGCGGTAGTCCTTGACCTCCGACGTCGCCGCGCGCAGCAAATCGCGTGTTGGCACCGGCTCGCGGCCGTGGCGGACCGGGCGGCCGCCGGCCAGGACGTGCAGGTTTTCGCCGTTGCGGCGCAGCCGGGTGGCGATGTGGTCGATGCGGAACAGCTCGTCCAGCCGGCGCGGGTCCTGCTCACCGGACTCGAGGTCCTCGATGATCGTCAGCTGCTGCTCCACCAGCGACTGGCTCCGCCGCGACAGCGTCATGAACATCTCGCTGACCTGCTTGCGGAGGTCGGCCTGCTCCACCGCCAGCCGCACCGCCTCGCGGTGCATGTCGTCGAACGCCCTGGCCAGCTGGCCGATCTCCTCGTTCGTCCGGACGCCGACCGCGGGCACCGCACGCCAGTCGACTTCCGTGCCTTCCCGGACCTGCCGGACGGTTTCCGGGAGCGCCTCCTGCGCCGCGTGCAGCGCCGCCGCCCGCAGCCGGCGCACCGGCGTGACCAGCGAGCGCACCACCAGCAGCGCGATGGCGAGCGCGCCGAGCAGCGCGCCGAGCACCAATGCGGTGTCGCGCAACGAATCCGACCGGGCTTCGTCGGCGGCCGTCGAGACGTCCGAAGCCAGCTTCGCCGTGACGTCGTTCAGCACGGCCGTCACGCCCGCCGTCTCCGCGGCGATCGACGGAAGGGACGCCGCGGTCGCGTCGAGCCGGTCTTCGGCGTCCTCGGTCGCGGCCTTGAACCGCGCCAGGAGCGCACCCGTCAGCTGGTGTTCGGCCTGTTCGGCGAGCACTTCCTGCTCGGCGGCGGTCTGGATCGCGGCCGGGCGGAGCGAGGCGTCGGCGGGGCTGTTCAGCGACGCGCGCACGTACGTCTCCCCGGTCGCCAGCTCGCCGCGCAGGTGCGCCAGCAGCCGGACGACCTCCGCGGTGCCGGCGACGTCGGCCGGGACGATCTCGGGCACGAGGTCGCCGAGGGTGGCGATGACGTCGTTGTAGCCGGCGGCTTTCGTGCGGGTGTCGCCGTTGGCGGCGCCCGCCGCCCGGATGCCGGCGAGCTTGCCGAGCGCGGTGTTCAGCGCGCGGCCGCTGTCGCCGGGCAGCGGCGCGAAGCCGGTGTCGCGCTGGATCGCGGCCACCTTCGCGTCCACGGCGGCGGTGACCGCGCTCGGCGCCCCGGCCGGGACGGCCACCGCGGCGACCATCTCCTGCCCCAGCGCCTCCGTGAGGCCGATCGTGTCGTGCAGCACCGGCAGCCGGTCGCGGGCCGCGCTCAGCTGGGTGGCGCGGTCGAGCTCGCCCTGGATCCGGACCTCCGCCAGCGCCACCGCGACCAGAACGGGCAGCAGCAGCACGACGCTGATCTTCGTGCGCACGCTCCAGTGCGCCGGCCACCACGCGGAATCCGCCATTCGGCGGGGCGTGGGCGTTCTTTCGTGCATGGCGGAACCGCTCGATTCCCAGCCGCGCGCGGCCGACGTCGAACTCGGACAGGAGAAGACCCCAGGGGCTGGTCACCGACGTCCCGGGCCACCGGAAACACCGCGGGGCGAACCTCGACGATGATCGAGCCGACCCGCAGCGAACAGCACTTCCGGCTTCCGTGTCAACCCCGCGCACGGCGTTTCGCGGCGGTCGACATCGAATTCTTTCGCGACTCACGCTTGGTGTTTCACCGGTCGCTGCTTGTACACCGTACAAACGACATTCACGCAGCTCCGGCCGTTGCTGAGCACCGCGAAGTGCTGTCGGCAGATTTACCCACGCCGTGGCGGTTCGTGGCGAAATCGGCCATTGTTCGAATGGTTTGTTATTCATTCTCACCCACGCCGGGTGGGCCACCCGGCACGGGACCCGGCAGAATCGCCGCCGTGACCGAGGTGAAGGCCGGCGACGCGCCGGGGCAGGGCAAGCGGGTCGGCTGGGTGGAGCTGTACTTCGACCTGGTCTTCGTGTTCGCGGTGGGTCAGGTGGCGCACGGCATCGTGGCCGAGCCCCACTGGTCGCGGGTCGCCGTCGCGCTCGGCCTGTTCGCGACGCTGTGGTGGACGTGGATCGGCTTCGCGGTGCTGTACAACCGCCGCGGCGACGACAGCCGCGCCGCCGACCGGCTGTTCGTGCTCGCCGGCACCATCCCGTGCGCGATCGCCGCCACCCAGGCGCACCACGTCTTCGAGGGGCACCCGGCGGTCTTCGCGCTGGCCATGGCCGGCGTCCGCGTGATCCTGGCGGCCGCGCACCGGTGGCCGGCCCGCGACGGGCTCGACCAGCGCCGGATCAGCTGGGGCTACACGGCTTCGGCGGTGTTGTTCGCGGCCTCGGCGTTCGCGCCGCAGACGTGGGCGTTCTGGGTGTTCGCGCTGCTCCAGGAAGCGGGCTTCCTGCTGCTCGGCGACCGGCCCCGCCGCCGCGGCGAACGTCCTTCGCGCGCGGCCCGGTGGCGCGAGCTGATCGCCGGCCCGCACGACCCCGGCCTGGCGGTCGACGCGGCCCACCTCGCCGAACGCTTCGGGCTCTTCATGATCCTGCTGCTCGGCGAGCTGGTGATCACGGTCGGCACGGCGGCGCTGGAGCGGCCCGCCGACGACGTCGCCTACTGGCTGGCCCTGATCGGCGGGCTGGCGCTGGCCGGCGCGCTGTGGTGGCTGTACTTCACGTCGGCGGCGCGGATCTACGAGCGGCTGCTCGACCTCTCCGGCGGCAACCCGGCATTGGCGTATTCGCTGTACGCGGGCGGGCACCTGCCTCCGGCGTTCGCGCTGGTCCTCATCGCGGCGGGGGTGAACCTGTCGCTGCACGAGTCCCCGCCGCACGCGGCTGCCTGGTTCACCACGGCGGGCCTGACGATCTACCTGCTCGGCACCCGGGTCTTCGCGGCAGGCTCACACCGCTGGTACCACGGCCTGGCCCGGATCGCGGCACTGGCGGCCACGGTGTGCCTGGCCTTCCTGGACCGGCTCGTCCCGGCGCCGGCGGTGGTCCTGGTGATCGCGGCGTGGGGCGTCGGGGCGGCCGCGATCGCGTCGATGCTCAGGCGCCGCGCCCTGGACCGCATGGGCGACAACCCGCTGGAGTTCCTGCGGCAGCGGCATTTCCAGGGGCGCCCGTAGCCAGCCGCGGCCGGGCGCCACGCGCGGCGTCCGGCTCCGGGCGACCGGCGGCAGAGTGCCTGGCCGAGTGGTCTGCCCGGCGCCACGGGGACGTAGTGAATGACTCATTCATGTCGCCGGACGCCATGAATGGGTCACTCACTACGTCTCGGGTCACCCGCTCGCCGCGCAAAGTCGAATTGTCACGCCACGTTGGGGCGCATCCGCGGGCGTCAGCTCTGGCCGTGGATCTCCGTGGCCCGCTCCCAACCGGAAGGCAGCCGGCTGACGTTCAACGCGTGGTCGAGCCCGCTGCCCGCCAGCGCGCGGCGGACGATCCGGTTGTCGCCGGTGACGATCCTCAAGGTCGCGTTCTCGCGGACCGTTCTGGCCTGGATGCCGCCGAGGGCGGCGAGGCCCGCCGAGTCGAGGAGGTCGACCTCGGACAGGTCGAGCACGAGGACCGGGAACCGGCGGTGCGCCCACGTGCTCAGCGCCGACCGGAGCTGAGCGGCGCTGTCTTCGTCGAGGGCGCCGCGGATCTTCACCATGACCGCGCCGAAGTACGGGCGGACGACCTGGATGTCGAACGGGCTGCGCGGCTGGCGCGCCGACGGCACCACGGGGATCGCCGTCGCGGGGGGCTGGACGACTAACATTTTCCACGCCTCATTCGAAGATGACGTGACGAACGGGTCTCACCGGCCCGCTCGAACGCTGACAACTCGGGGGGCGGCTGCTGCTTGCTGAACCGCACTTCGCAGCGTAGCCCTTGATCCAAACGGCGCAACCCCGCCAACGGCCGAACCGGGCACGCCCGCATGCGAAGGGCATCTCCGCAGGTTAAACCACCCATCCGGGTGACGCTCTGGTCGCGGCACCCCGCTCTTGACACCGGCGCGAGCTCTGCGCATGCTAGATGCATATCAGGTTTCCTTATATCCGACGCCGAGGCCTTTCCGCAGAGCACCACACTTCGCCACCGTCCGTAGCAGGAACCCTGTCACCGGTGACAAGGAGACGAAAGCCGTGACCCGATCCCCCGGCCCGGCCGATTTCGGCCTGGGCAGCTGGCCCGCGCGGCGGGCCCGGATCTCGCCGGACCGCACCGCGCTCGTCGACGGCGGCGGCCAGGACCGCACGCTGACGTACGCCGCCCTCGCCGAGCGCG
>NZ_JAAGNB010001351.1:0-282 GCF_010550475.1 Amycolatopsis sp. SID8362 | reverse complement strand
CCAGGCCGCCAGCGCCCGCGTGTCGCGATCGGGGATACCCCCGACGTCCCCGGCCTCGATGGCCGCGGCGGCGGCCGGGTCGCCCAGCGACCCCAGCGCCATCCCGTGCACCTCGACGCAGTAGGGACACTCGTTGGCCGCGGACACGGCGGCCGCGACGACCTCCTTGTCCGCCCGGCTCGCGGACCCGGCCGCCACCAGCGACTCCCGCAGCACCAGCCACGCCGCGGCGAGCGCCTCGGGCGAAGCCGAGTGCAGCGCCATCGGCGGGGCGAGCATCCC
>NZ_JAAGNB010001298.1:0-1865 GCF_010550475.1 Amycolatopsis sp. SID8362 | reverse complement strand
TGCCCGCCGCCACCTACGCCCGCCTCAACGGACGTCTCGACTCCCTGCGCACCCACCTCGCCGAGGCCGCGGCCCGCCCGCGGAAACCGCAGAACAGCAAGGGTGAAGCGAGCATCGACCTGTCCGCCGGCCACGACGGCGAACCCCTGCTGGCCGGGACTTATGTCGACTACGACCCCGCACCGCGGGAATACGAACTCGCCGTCGCCCAAACCGTCCTGCACACCCACAACCGCGTCACCGACCTCTACAACACCCCCCACAACCAGCTCGACCAGCAACTCCGGCTCACCGTCGAAGCCCTGCGGGAACGGCAGGAACACGACCTGATCAACAACACCGACTTCGGACTCCTGCACAACGCCGGGTTGAAACACCGGCTCACCACCCGCAGCGGGCCACCCACCCCGCTGGACCTGGACGACCTGCTCTGCCGACGACGGAAAACGAAGTTCTTCCTCGCCCATCCGCGGGCGATCGCCGCGTTCGGGCGGGCCTGCACCGCCCACCGGGTCTACCCCGACACCACCCTGCTGGACGGGAAACGAGTCAACGCCTGGCGCGGCGTCCCCATCCTGCCCTGCGACAAAATCCCCGTCACCGACACCGGGACCACGTCGATCCTGGCGATGCGCACCGGCGAAGACGACGCCGGCGTGATCGGGTTACGCCCCAAGCAACTCCCCGACGAATACCAGCCCGGGGTGAACGTCCGGCTGATGGGCACCGGCGACCGCGCGGTCACCTCCTATCTCGTCAGCGCCTACCACTCCGCCGCCGTGCTCGTCCCCGACGCACTCGGCGTCCTCGACGACGTGGAGGTCGGGCTCGCATGACGACCATGGACGCACGCACCGCGGCCCGCCCGCTCGCCGAAGTCCTCGCGTGGAGCAAGGGGCTGGTCGACCCGGCGCTGCGCGCCACCGCGGACCGGCTGCCGGAGGTGATGCGGCGGGTGGCCGGCTACCACTTCGGCTGGTGGGACGCGCAGGGCACGCCGTCGTCGGCGGACGGTGGGAAGGCATTGCGGCCCGCGCTGGTCCTGCTGTGCGCGGAGGCGGCGGGCGGCGATCCGGCGGAGGCCGTGCCCGCGGCCGTCGCGGTGGAGCTGGTGCACAACTTTTCGCTGCTGCACGACGACATCATGGACGGCGACACGACCCGCCGTCACCGCGCGACGGCGTGGACGGTCTTCGGCACCGGACCCGCGGTGCTCGCCGGGGACGCGTTGCTGAGCCTCGCGTTCGAGGAGCTGACCCGCGACGGCGCGAAGCTGCTGTCCCAGGGCGTGCTCGCGCTGCTGGAAGGACAGGCCGCCGACCTGGACTTCGAGCAGCGCGACGATGTGACGCCCCCGGAGTGCATCCGGATGGCGACCGGCAAGACGGCGGCCCTGATCGGCGCGGCCTGCGAACTCGGCGCCCTCCACGGCACCCGGCCACCGGCCCGGTTCGGCGCGTTCGGGCGCGCGGTCGGCCTCGCGTTCCAGCACGTCGACGACCTGCTCGGGATCTGGGGCGACCCCGCGGAGACGGGCAAACCGGTGTACTCGGACCTGCAGAACCGCAAGAAGTCCCTCCCGGTGGTGACGGCGCTGTCGTCGGGCACCGAGGCGGGCGCGGAACTGGCGTCGCTCTACGAAGGCACGGACCCCCTGGACGACGCGGAGCTGACCCGCGCGGCCTCCCTGGTGGAGTCGGCGGGCGGCCGCCAATGGAGCCAGGCCCAGGCGGCGGCACTGGTGGCGAAGGGATTGCGGGAGCTGGCGTCGGCCAACCCGGTCCCCCGGCCGGCGGCGGAGCTGGCCGCGCTGGCGCGGCTGATCACGACCCGGACGCACTGACGGTCCGGGCTCGCACGTGCGG
>NZ_JAAGNB010001245.1:0-2329 GCF_010550475.1 Amycolatopsis sp. SID8362 | reverse complement strand
GGCAGCCGGACCGGCGTGTTCGCCGGGGTGATGTACAGCGACTACGTCTTCGCGCTGCAGGGCACCCCCGACGTCGAGGGCTACCAGAGCAACGGCTCCTCCCCGGCGGTCGCCTCCGGCCGCGTGGCCTACACCCTGGGCCTGGAGGGTCCCGCCGTCACCGTCGACACGGCGTGCTCGTCGTCGCTGGTCGCGCTGCACTGGGCGGCGCAGGCGCTGCGCACCGGCGAGTGCTCCCTCGCCCTCGCCGGCGGCGTCACGGTGATGTCGAACCCCGGCCCGTTCACCGGGTTCTCGCGCCAGCGCGGGATGGCCGCCGACGGCCGCTCGAAGTCGTTCTCCGATTCCGCCGACGGCGTCAGCTGGGCCGAGGGCGTCGGGATGCTCGTGCTCGAACGGCAGTCGGACGCGCTCCGCAACGGCCACCGGATCCTCGCCGTGGTGCGGGGTTCGGCGGTCAACTCCGACGGCGCGTCGAACGGCCTGACCGCCCCCAACGGCCCGTCGCAGCAGCGCGTGATCCGCCAGGCCCTCGCCGGGGCCGGACTGTCCACTTCGGACGTCGACGCCGTCGAGGCGCACGGCACCGGCACGGTGCTCGGCGACCCGATCGAGGCGCAGGCGCTGCTGGCGACCTACGGCCAAGAGCGCGAAGAGCCGCTGTGGCTGGGGTCGATCAAGTCGAACATCGGCCACACCCAGGCCGCGGCCGGCGTCGCCGGGGTGATCAAGATGGTGCAGGCGATGCGGCACGGCGTGCTGCCGAAGACGTTGCACGTGACCGAGCCGTCCACCCAGGTCGACTGGACCGAGGGCGACGTCGCCCTGCTGACCGACGCCCGCGAGTGGCCGTCGGCCGGCCGGCCGCGCCGGGCCGGGATCTCCTCGTTCGGGATCAGCGGCACCAACGCGCACGCCATTCTCGAGCAGGCTCCCGAACCGGCCGCCGCCGAGCGGCCGCGGCGTGCCGAGCCCGAGGTCGTCCCGTGGCTGCTCTCGGCCAAGACGCCCGAAGCGCTGCGCGAGCAGGCCGCCCGGCTGCTGGCGCACGTCGACGAGGACCGCGTCGACGTCGCGCACTCGCTGGTGACCACCCGGTCCTGGTTCGAGCACCGCGCGGCCGTCCTCGCCGAGGACCGCGACAGCGCGGTGCGCGCGCTGACCGCGCTCGCCGAGGGAACTCCGTCCCCGGCCGTCGTCGAGGGGACCGCGCGGACCGGCCGCACGGCGTTCCTGTTCGCCGGGCAGGGCGCGCAGCGGCTGGCCATGGGCCGCGGGCTCTACGACACCTACCCCGTGTTCGCCGCCGCCTTCGACGACGTCCGCGCCGAGCTGGACATGCCGCTGCGCGACATCCTGTTCGGCGACGACGCCGAACGGCTGGACCGCACCGAGTTCGCCCAGCCCGCCCTGTTCGCACTCGAGGTCGCGCTGTTCCGCCTGGTGGAGTCCTGGGGCCTGCGCCCCGACTACCTGGCGGGCCACTCGATCGGCGAGATCGCCGCCGCGCATGTCGCCGGGGTCCTGTCCCTGCCGCACGCTTGCCAGCTCGTCGAGGCCCGGGGCCGGCTCATGCAGGCGCTGCCGGCCGGCGGCGCGATGGTGGCGCTGCGGGCGGCCGAGGCCGAGGTCACGCCGTTGCTGGTCGACGGTGTGGCGATCGCGGCGGTGAACGGCCCGCGTTCGGTGGTGGTGTCCGGCGCCGAGGACGCCGTGCTGGCGCTGGCGGAAAAGTTCGAAAAGGCCAAGCGGCTCAACGTGTCCCACGCGTTCCATTCGCCGCTGATGGACCCGGTGCTCGACGACTTCCGCCGGCTCGCCGGACGGCTGACCTACCACGAACCGCGGATCCCGGTCGTCTCCACCGTGACCGGCGGGCTCGCCACCGAGCTCGCTTCGCCGGAGTACTGGGTGAACCACGTCCGCGCGGCCGTCCGCTTCGGCGACGCGGTCGCCTGGCTGGGCGAGCACGGCGTGTCGACGTTCGTCGAGCTCGGCCCGGACGGGGTCGTCTCCGCGATGGCGCGGGACTCGATCGCCGACCGCGAAGCCACCGTCGTCCCGTTGCTGCGCAAGGACCGCGACGAACCGTTCTCGGTCGTCTCGGCGCTGGGCCTGCTGCACGCCACCGGCAGCCGCGTCGACTGGGAGAAGTTCTTCGCCGGGACCGGCGCGCGGCGGGTGGACCTGCCGACCTACGCCTTCCAGCACGAGCCGTACTGGCCGAAGGGCGGCCCCGCGCCGTCCGGCGACCTCCGGCTGGCCGGGCAGCACGCCGCCGGGCACCCGCTGCTGGTCGCCGCCGTCGCGCTGCCGGAGTCCGGCGGGT
>NZ_JAAGNB010001190.1:0-1194 GCF_010550475.1 Amycolatopsis sp. SID8362 | reverse complement strand
GCCAGCGCCGCCTCGTAGGCCGTGCAGCCGGCCGGCTCGCGCAGCCACGCCGACACGACCAGGTTGCCCTCCCCCACGACCGCCGCCGACAGCCGGGTTTCCGACAGGTGCGCGATCGCCGTGCCGGCGCGGTCGAGGCCGGACGCGGGCACGTCGAGGCGGTAGCCCGCGATCACCGGCCAGCCCGCGGGGACGTGCGCGAGGTCGCAGCGGAAGTCCAGTTCGTGGTTGCGCACCATCCGCGCCAGCGCGCGCCGCACCGCCGACTCGCTCATCCGGCAGTCGCGGGCCAGCTCGGCGTAGCTGCGCCGCCCGTCCTCTCCGAGCGACTCGACCAGCGCGCGCAGGTCCCGGTCGTTCCACTGCTGCGGGACGACGAGCCGGGCCTGCTCGGCGGTGTCGTCCAGCACCGCCCGCTGTTCCGGGGCCAGCGCGTTGACCAGCCACCCGCTGCCCTCGCGGTAGACGCGGGTCGCGACGGCGAACCGCACCTCCAGCACCCCGGGCAGCGCCCCGATCCGGCCGGTGACCAGCGCATCCAGCGCGTCGAGGTCCCGCGCGGCCAGCGACAGGTACAACCCGAAGCGGCTGGTGGTGCGCTCGACGCTGAACACCGCCGGCCAACCGCAGAGTTCCTGGGTGAGCGCGACGAGCGCGTCCGGACGGCAGGCGACGTCGACGTAGCCGACCGTGGTGGTCGGGGCGGTGACGTACGCGGTGAGCCAGGCGAGCCCGGCGGCCTGCAGCCGGTCCCAGCGGCGGGCCGCCGTCGTGGCATCGGTGCCTACGGCGGCGGCGATCCGGGTCCACGGCGCCCGCGGGTCGCGCTGCAGCGCCTCCACCAGCGCGAGGTCCGACGCACTCGGCCGCGCCGGTTCCGGCGGGGCCGAAGGAACGGGCATGGCGCATTGTGCCCTGATCATGATCACCTGCCAAGGGCCGCGGCTTCACGCTGGGGCCGACCGGCGCCACTCGCCACGACCGGCACGGCTGGTCCGGCGCGACTCCGTGGCGGCCCTCCGCCGACCTACTGGCGCCGCCGCCGCGGCACCACGACCGTGCCCGCCGCCAGCTGGACGCCATGAATGACCCGTTCACCTCGTCCGACGAAGTGAATGACTCATTCATGTCATCGCGCCCGGGCCCCGCGCTACCGGACCTGGACGTCATGAACGAGTCGTTCACCTCGCCGGA
>NZ_JAAGNB010001141.1:0-890 GCF_010550475.1 Amycolatopsis sp. SID8362 | reverse complement strand
TGGCGAGGCCGGTCCCGTGCATCGGCGCGCCGAGCGTGACGACCCGGCGGGCCTGGTGGCCGCCGCCCTCGCGGCTCACCCACAGCCGGGCCACTACGCCGCCCGCGGAGTAGCCGACGACGTCGACCGAAGGCGCTCCTTGCGCGTACGCGCGTTCGACGGCGTCGGCTAGGACGGCGGCTTGCTCGACGAGGTCGCCGGTGCCGTCGCCGGCCAAGGTGAGGACTTCGGTGCCGCGGCCGGTCGCCTGGCGGATCCGCGCGGCGAGTTCGTCGAGTGCGCCCTGTCCGCCGCCGTAGCCGGGGACGAGGAGCACCGGGCCGGGCTTGTTCTGGTCCGGCGTCCCGGCCTCCGGCGCGGCTTTCGTGCCGGAGGCGGCGATGGCGGTCGCGGCGACGGCGGCCACCACGACGACGGCGACGCTGGTCAGCATCAGACGTCGCCGCGGGCTGATGCCGCGCCACCAGGCCGTGATCCGCACAGCTCCATGATGACCCGGCCCGTGCGTAGCTGTCGTGAGTGTTCAGTCGGGTTAGAACCCGACTGAACACTCACGAGCCGGCGCCGTAGCAGACGTAACTCGTGGCGGCGGGGGAGTCCGGCAGCTCCGCCTGGGCGCGGGCGAGGGCCTCGGACGGTGTGAGGCCCGCCGCGAGGTGGCGGTGGTGGCGGACCATCAGGGCGCGGCCGGCGTCGTCGGGGATCGGGAGGACCGTCGCCACCAGGCTCGTCGTGCCCAGCGCGAGCAGCGCCGAGGCCAGGCCCAGCAGCTCGTCGCCCGCGTGGATCGCCGAGCGGCCCGAGTCGCAGCCGGACAGCACGACCTGCCGCGGCGGGCGGGCCAGCCGTTCGAGGTCGTACACCGTGAGCGGCCCGTCGGCCAGGCGCAG
>NZ_JAAGNB010001089.1:0-921 GCF_010550475.1 Amycolatopsis sp. SID8362 | reverse complement strand
CAGCCAGTACGGCGGGGCCGGCCCGGCCGGCGACGACATCCTCTACGCGCAGGCGCGGTCCATGGACGGCCCGTTCACCGGACCGGGCGGCGGGATCCCGGCGGCCGTCTTCTCCGGCGCGCCCGGGCAGTTCGACGGCATGCACACCTGCGACCCGTCCGTGCTGCGCGTCGGCTCCACCTACTACCTGTACTACACCGGCGCGGCGGGCGACCACGCGCTCGGCAACGCCATCGGGCTCGCGACCAGCCCCGACGGCGTCCACTGGACCCGCGCCGCGGGCGGGAAGCCGATCCTCGGGCCGTCGCACGACGTGCACCGCGCGAACGTCTACGGCGCCGGCCAGCCGTCGGTGGTCTACCTCGACGGCTGGTTCTACCTGATGTTCACCGACACCACCGGCCGCGCCGCGGGGTGGAACGGGGCCGGGCAGTTCGTGCTGCGCTCGGCCGACCCGGCGTTCGGCTCCGGGGTGCAGGCGCTGGACGTCGGCGGGTTCGTGCCGGTGACGTCGACGTCCGCGCCGCGCGGCCGGTCGATCGTCGACGGGTTCAGCGCGGACCTGATGTGGGTCGGCGCGCTGGACGCGTTCGTCGTCGCGCACGAGACCGACGGCGGCACGACCCTCACGTTCTGGACGCCGGACTTCACCGAGAACCCGTTCCAGCCGGTGCTGATCCCCGGACCGTGGAAGGAAGGGCCGGGGCTGGTGCGCCGGGCGGACGGCCACGCGCCGCTCTCGTCGGCAGACCCGTGCGAGCGGGTGCCGTTCGACGTGGTCCGCGCGACCGCGACCGGCCGCGCGAACGCCCCGACCGACCTGCGCCACTTCGGGCTGGACCTGCTGGGCAGCCAGGCCTGCGGCAACCCCGGCCGGACGGCGGCGACCTTCGACGGCGTCACGATGCCCTCGCCGGAGCG
>NZ_JAAGNB010001041.1:0-668 GCF_010550475.1 Amycolatopsis sp. SID8362 | reverse complement strand
GGCTGCTGCGGGCCGCCGAAGCCCTGGGGCGGACCGCCGAAGCCCTGCGGCCCGGCCGGCGCGGCACCGCCGCCGCCGAGGCCGACGAACTGCGCGGTCGCCGGGATCAGGCCGAGCACACCCGCGATGAGGATGAGGACGCCGAGGATCAGCGGCGGGAGCCCGAGGCCGAAGGTGTCCTTCGCGGACGCCGAAACCTGCGCGAGCGCTTCGGCCTTCGGCGTCATGCCGATCTTGAGCAGCAGCGCGAACAGCGTGAGCAGCGCACCGCCCGCGACGACCACGATCGGGACGAACTTCTTGATGCCGCCCAGCTTGCCCGCGAGGGCAAGGCCGACACCGCCCGCGAGGGACAGCAGCGAGGCCACCAGGATCATGATCACGTAGAACCAGACGGTCCCCGGGCCGATGATGCCGAGCCGGTCGAGGACGTCCTTGATCGCTTCCTGGCTGGGCGCGCTGTCGAAGAGCTTCGAGTAGTCGCTCGCGTCGCCCATGTAGCCGAAGGAGATGATCAGCGCGATCAGGCCAAGCACCGCGACGACGCCGCCGGCGATGTAGCCGTACAGGGCGTTGCCGCCACCCGCCGGAGCGGCGCCGAACGGCTGCGGCTGCCCGCCGAAGCCGGGCTGCTGCGGGCCGCCGAACCCGGGGGCGCCGAAGCCCTG
>NZ_JAAGNB010001000.1:0-345 GCF_010550475.1 Amycolatopsis sp. SID8362 | reverse complement strand
CGGGGTCCAACTTAGAAGAGCGCACCTCTAAGTGAACGACTGAGTAGCTTGCACGTTAGGGGGACTCCCATATGGTGGGCACATGGCTGAGATCGACGCTGCCCGTCTGCGAGCGGCCCTCCAGGATCGGTACGCGAAGATCGACGTCGTCGAGCGCACCGGTTCCACCAACGCTGACCTGCGGAAAGCCGTCGAGGAAGGTGCTCCGGACGGGACCGTTCTCCTCGCCGAAGAGCAGACCGCGGGGGTCGGGCGCCGGGCCCGGCCGTGGAGCTCGCCGAAGGGCGCCGGCCTGTACCTGAGCGTCGCGCTCCGGCCGGGCGTCCCGTTCGCCGCCCTCGGCTC
>NZ_JAAGNB010000940.1:0-1516 GCF_010550475.1 Amycolatopsis sp. SID8362 | reverse complement strand
CGCGGCCAGTGCCTCCTTGGCGATCGCGCCGACGTCGTGGTGGGCCTGCCGGAACGGGACGCCGGCGTCGACGAGCCGTTCGGCGAGGTGGGTGGCCGCGGTCTGGCCGTCGACCGCGCGGGCGTACATCCGCTCCGGCACCGGTTCGGCGCCCTCGACGACCAGCCGGAGCAGCACGACGGCGTCGGTCGCCGCTTCGAGGGCCGCCCACGCCGGGGCGACGGCTTCGGTGCCGACCGCGATGGCGTTGGTGAAGCGGGCGGTGGCCATCGCGCCCGCCGACGCGGTGAACGCGCCGAGCGGCGCCAGCGCCCGCCCCTGGACGTGCTCCAGCAGGAACGGGTTGCGCTTCTGCGGCATCATCGAGCTGGACCCGACGACGTCGTCGGCCAGCCGCAGCAGCCCCGCCTCGGCGCTGGTCCACGCCTGCAGGTCGTGCGAGACGCGGCAGAGCAGCACGCCGAGCACGGTGGCCGCGGACAGCAGGCGCAGCACCAGGTCCCGCGACGCGACCGCGTGCAGGGAGTTCGCCAGCGGCGCGGCGAACCCGAGCAGCGCGGTGGTGCGGTGCTGGTCGACCGGCAGCGACGTGCCACCGACGGCGCCCGCGCCGAGCGGGTTCTGGTCGAGCTCCGCCCCGGCCTGCCACACGCCTTCGACGTCGCGGACGAGCGCGCCCGCCACCCCGGCCAGGTAGTGGCCGTAGGTGATCGGCACGGCGGGCTGGTGGTGGGTGTAGGCGGGCATGGTGACGTCCGCCCAGCGCCGGGCCCGCTCCAGCAGCGCGCGGCCGAGGGCGTCGGACTCGGCGAGCAGCCGTTCGTGCGGTTCGCGCAGCCGGAGCCGGACCACGGTGGCGTTGAGGTCGTTGCGCGACCGTCCACTGTGGAGGACGCCGCCGACTTCCGCGCCGAGCGTCTCGATCAGGTGGGACTCGTAGGCGAGGTACCGGCCGCGGGGTGCGGGGACGTCGTGCAGCGGCGCGAACCGTTGGGCCCGCAGGGTTTCGATGCCCTTGAGCAGTTCGCCGGCCCGGCCGCGGTCGACGATGCCGCGTTCGGCGAGCATCACGACGTGGGCGCGGTCGACCTGGCTGATCAGCCCGAGTTCCGCGGCGACGGGGTCGGGCGCGGGGGCCGTGTCGCGGTCGAAGAGGATTTCCCGGGCCGCGGCGGAGATGGGGCTGGTGAGCCTGCCGGTTCCGCCTGGGGCGATGGTCATCGAGGTGCTCCTTCCGGGGTCTCCGGGTGGGGTGTGGTGGCTCGCCCGGACGACGTGAATGACTCATTCCTGTCGTCGGACGACATGAATGAGTCATTCACGTCATGCGCGGCGCGGGCGGCGGCAGTCTGGGCGACCGTGGTGATGAGGAACCGCAGGGTCATCGGTGCGGACCTTCCGGGATCAGGGCGGCACGCAGCCGGTCGAGGCCGGCCGCGGCCGCCGCGCGGGCGCCGCGGGGGCGGTCGGACACCGCGAGCACGTACCCGGCCCGGTCGCGGTAGTCGCGGGCGGG
>NZ_JAAGNB010000895.1:0-470 GCF_010550475.1 Amycolatopsis sp. SID8362 | reverse complement strand
GCCCCGGCGACCGCCAGCCCCGGCACCGCCGCGATCGCCTTCTCGATCCGCTCGACCCGCTCGAGGTGCCCGGTGCCGTACTGCGGCAGCCCGCCGCCCCACCGCGTCACGAGCGTCTCGATCGGCGCGGCCGTCACCCCGGTCAGGCGCGCGAGGTCGTCGCGGACCACGCGGACCAGCTCGACGTCGTCGGCCTTCAGCGCGCCCAGCTCGCCGAAGCGCCCGACCGAGCCGCGGACCAGCACCGGGCCGGTGCCGAAGTGGCTCCACTTGCGCGAAGAGAACGTGAACGCCTTCGACGCGTACGGCTTCCCGGCGGCGTCGCGCTCGCCGTGGCCGATCAGGATCCCCGAGGCGTCCGGCAGCGGCGTGCCGGGCGGCAGCGCCAGCGCCACCACGGCCATCGACGCCAGTTCGACCTCGCCGAACGCCGCCGAAGCCGCGGGCACCAGGTCGGCCAGCAGCCGGCG
>NZ_JAAGNB010000856.1:0-278 GCF_010550475.1 Amycolatopsis sp. SID8362 | reverse complement strand
GCGAGGACCTCGGCGGCGATCCGGGTCTTGCCTGCCCCCGCGACGCCGGTCAGGAGCACGAGCCTGCCCCGCCCGGCCCGGGCGTCGGCGAGCACGGCGCCGACCTCGCCCAGCACGGCGGCGCGCCCCACGAACCGCAGCGGTTCGACCATCGCGGACCATCTCCTCGTCCTGACGGTAGACGAATCCGTTGCCGTCGCGGAAGAACGGGGGAAAGTGCCTCAGTGGACGGTCGCCACCGGCGTCGCCGGGCTCAGGACAGGGCGGCGGCGAGGTGC
>NZ_JAAGNB010000808.1:0-541 GCF_010550475.1 Amycolatopsis sp. SID8362 | reverse complement strand
GACCAGCCAGCCCGAACCGGGGTGGTAGCCGGTCCGCTCGCCGACCTGGACCACCCGCGAGCGCGACGGCCAGCCGGTCAGCAGCTCGGCCGGGTCGGTGCCGGCCGCGTCGTAGGCGAGCAGCTCGTGCGACAGCGTCTCGAGCACCACCGGCAGCTCGGTGAGCCGCGCGACTTCGCCCAGCACGACGCCGGGTTCGGCGCCCGCGACGGTCAGCGCGGTGAACGTCTCGTGCACGCGCTCGGCGGCGCGCAGCTCGGCGACCTGGGCGTCGACGATCTGGCCGTTCACCGCCTCGGTGACGCTGACGAACCGCGTCTCGCGCGAGAGCGTGACCAGCGGCAGGCCGTGCTCTTCGGCCGCCTCGACCAGCGCGGCGGGCAGCTTGTCACTCCAGTGCCGGACCAGCTCGATCACGACGCCGGCGGCGCCGACCCCGGCCAGGTCGGCGACGTAGCGGGCCAGCGCCGGGCCGTCGTCGGGCAGCGCGACGCCGGTGGTCAGCACCAGCTCGCCGCCGCGCAGCAGGTGCGCGATGTCG
>NZ_JAAGNB010000769.1:0-217 GCF_010550475.1 Amycolatopsis sp. SID8362 | reverse complement strand
GGTCGAGCTGACCGACGACGGCCGCGCGTTCATGGGCCGCGTCGCCCAGGCCGCGGCCGCCCACGACCGCGCGCTCACCGCGGCGCTGTCGGACGACGAACGCGCGACCCTCCACGCCCTCCTGACCAAGATCGCCGCCGACCAGGGCCTCACCCCCGGCGTCCACCCCGGCTACGCGCGTGGTCCAGGGTCGTGAGTGTTCAGGGCGGTTCTAACC
>NZ_JAAGNB010000718.1:0-1160 GCF_010550475.1 Amycolatopsis sp. SID8362 | reverse complement strand
TGCCGGGCCTGGCGCTCGCGCTCGGCCGCGCGCCGCTGGGTGACGTCCAGGACGTTGGCGATCAGCCGGACCGGCACGCCGTCCGGCCCGGCCACCGGCGAAACCGAGACGACCACGTCGAGCGTCCGGCCGTCGGGGTGGCGCAGCGTCGCCTCGTAGGGCGCCTCCGGCGCGGTCACCGGCGTGAACAGCTCGGCCAGCCGGACCCCGGTCAGTTCGTGCTCGGACCGCCCGAGCAGGTCGCGCAGTGCCTCGTTCGTCCTGGTCACGGCCCCGTCGGCGGCGGTGATCGCCATCCCGATCGCGTTGTCGTCGAACGCCCGCCGGAACCGCTCCTCGCTGTCGGCGAGCGCGCCGAAGAGCGCGTGGTGGTCGATGGCCACCGACGCCAGGTGGGTGAGCCGGTCGACCAGATCCCGCTCGCGGGACGTCGGCTGGTGCGTCCGCTCGTGGTAGACGGCGAAGGTGCCGACCACGCCGGCCCGGCCGCGGATCGGCGTCGACCAGCAGGCGCGCAGGCCGTGCGCGCCCGCGAGGTCGCGGTAGCGGATCCAGCGCGGGTCGGTGGTGACGTCCTCGGCGACGACCGGCGTCCCCAGGTAGGCGGCCGCGCCGCACGACCCTTCGTCGCGGCCGATGGCGAGCCCGTCGATGCGGGAGGAGTACGTGGCGGGCAACGAGGGCGCGGCGCCGTGGCGCAGCGTCGAGGATTCGCGGTCGAGCAGGAGGATCGAGCAGTGGCAGTCCGGCATGAGCCGTTCGAGGGTGGTCGCGACCTCGGTCAGCACGTCGGGCAGCGGGACGCCGCCCGCGATGCGTTCGAGGACCCCGGACTGCGCCTGGAGCAGCGCTTCGGTGTCGGTCGCGGCTTCGCGGGTGCGGGTCACGGCTCGAACCGGTAGCCGACCCCGCGGACGGTTCGCACCCGCTCCGGCCCGATCTTCTGGCGCAGGCGGTGGACGTGCTCGGTGACCGTCGCTTCGCCCTGCCATTCGGCGGCGCTCGCCCAGACGCGTTCGAGCAGCTGGGCGCGGGTGAACACCTGCCGGGGGTGCGTGGACAGGAACGTGAGCAGGTCGAACTCCTTCGCGGTCATGGTCAGCTCGCGGCCGTCGAGGAACACCTCGCGGGCGCCCTGGTCGATCCGCAGCCCGGCCGCG
>NZ_JAAGNB010000659.1:0-1114 GCF_010550475.1 Amycolatopsis sp. SID8362 | reverse complement strand
CGGGCGAGAGGTAGCCGCCGCGGCCGAGCACGACGCCGATCCGTTCGGGGTCGCCGAGCCGGCCGGGGCCGCCGGCGTCCTCGACCGCGGTGACGGCGACGGCCAGCGCGGTGAGCTGGTCCGGCTCGGTGCCGTCGAGAGATGTCGGTGGCACGCCGTGCGCGACCGGGTCGAACTCCAGGATGTCCGCGGTGAAGCCGCCGCGGCGGCCGTGGGTCCGGTCGGGCGCGGTGCCGTCGTGGCCGTGGAACGCGGGGTCGCGGCGGTGCGGCGGGAGCTCGGTGACGGCGTCGACACCGGCCACCAGGTTCCGCCAGTACTGGTCCACTGTGGACGCACCGGGCAGGAACACGCCCATGCCGGTGATCGCCACCGGCTCCTGGCTCACCACAACGACGCCGTGTACAGGACGGCGCGGTCCGTGCCGTAGGCGAGTTCGCGCAGCAGGGCCGCGACGCCCTCGTCCGCGTCGAGCAGGCCGATGTCCCGGCGTTCGTACTCGCGGGCCAGCTCCGGCGAGACCATGCCGCTGTGGTCGGGCGCGGGTGCCCACGGTCCCCAGTGGACGGTCACCGCCCGGCCGGGCCAGGTCTTCGCCAGCGACTCGAGCGCGTCGTTCGCGGCGGCGTAGTCGGTCTGGCCGCGATTGCCCAGGACCGCGGCGATGCTGCCGAAGAAGGTGACGAATCCAGGCTCGGCGCCGGTCTCCGCCAGCGCGGCGAGCAGCGTGCGGGCACCGTCCGCTTTGGTCTCGAAGACGGTCCGGAACGACTGCTCGTCCTTGTCCGCCATGAGCTTGTCGTCGAGCACGCCCGCGGCGAAGACGACGCCGTCGACCCGGCCGCGGAGGCCCTTGACCAGGTGGTGCACGGCTTCCGGGTCCCGCACGTCGAGTTCGGTGTAGGCCGGGTTCCCGCCCGCGGCGCGGATCTCGCCGAGTGTCCGGCCGATCTCACGCTGGGCCAGCACGGTCCGCACCCGGCGTTCGATGTCGGCCACCGAACCACCGCGCCCGGCCAGCACCGCCCGCATCGCGGCGGGGTCGGCGGGCAGGTCGTCCGGCTCGCCCGGCCACGGCGTGCGCCCGGCGAGTTCGATCCGGCAACCGGACGCG
>NZ_JAAGNB010000608.1:0-582 GCF_010550475.1 Amycolatopsis sp. SID8362 | reverse complement strand
GCAGCGCGGTGCCCGCCGCGGTGTGCGGCGCGAACGTCACCACCGGCAGCGACTGCGGCGCGCCGCCGCCGGACTTCAGCGCGGGCAGGATCGCCAGGCCCTGGACGTCCACATCGGACAGCACGGTGCACAGCACCAGCGGGTGCCGGGTCGTCGTGTCGACCACCGCTTCGGCCTGTCCCGGGGTCGCCGTGGGACGCAGGGTCAGCGGGCGCGGGGTGGCCGCCGGTGCCAGCGGCCCGATCAGTTCGGCCGCCGCGGCGGCCAGCACCCCGGCGCCGAGGCGGTCCGGGTCGAGCGGGGAACGGGTCGTCATGGCTTCACCGCACCGTCATCCGGCCGGGCGACTCGACGAAGACCGCGATCTGGTCGGCACCCACGACGAGGTTCTCGTCCAGGTCGAGCACGTCGGGCGAGGTGTCGCTCTCGCCGCCGGACCCCACGTCGTCGACGGCGAACGGGAACCGCATCAGGTGCAGGTCGCCGACGTCGACGACGCCGGGCTCCGCCATCATCGCCGCCGACAGCGCCGCGGCCCGCACGGGTTCCGCCAGCGACAGCCCGTCGACGACCCCGCGCAGG
>NZ_JAAGNB010000565.1:0-418 GCF_010550475.1 Amycolatopsis sp. SID8362 | reverse complement strand
CACCCCACCCGCAGCACCAGCACCGCCCAAGCGAAGCCGCCGCCATCCGCCGGGCACCGCCGGGGCGCGAGGTCCAGCACCAGCATCACCCCACGGCAGCCGCCCGGGCCTCCTCCCGCCGCCGCGACCGCCGGGCCGCCACCGCAGCGGGCAGGATCAACGCCGCGACCAGCCCGACGAACAAGAACGCCGCCCCGTACCCGACCGCCTGCGCGATGCCCCCGATGATCGGCGGCCCGGCCAAGAACCCGGTGTACGCGAGCGCCGACACGAACCCGATCTCGCGCTCCCCGCCAGTACCGTCGCCGCGCTTCCCGGCATCCCCGGCGAGGCTCAACGCGAGCGGGAACGACGCCGCGAGACCCGCTCCGGCCAGCGCGAAGCCGACGTACGCGACCGTCGCGACCGGGATCGTCGC
>NZ_JAAGNB010000522.1:0-354 GCF_010550475.1 Amycolatopsis sp. SID8362 | reverse complement strand
CCCGCGGTCCCCCGGATCCGCAGCGCCGGGCCGCGCCCGCCGGCGAAGACGCACTGCCGCACGGTGAGCTCGACGTCGTCGGCGGAGATCGCGCCCGCGTCCCCGGCGCGCACTTCGATCCCGCGCAGCGCCAGGGATCCGCCCTGGACGGCGAAGACCGGCCGGTCGGCACCGGCGCCGTCGACGACCACGGCCGCGCCGTCCGCGGCCACCAGCGTCACGCGGCGGCCGGCCAGTTCGAACACTTCGCGGTAGGTACCGGCGGCGACGGTGATCAGGGCGTCGTCGCCGGCGTCGGCCAGCGCTTCGCCGATCGTCGCGTACGCGCCGGGCCGCGCCGCGACCTCCAGGGTG
>NZ_JAAGNB010000472.1:0-3685 GCF_010550475.1 Amycolatopsis sp. SID8362 | reverse complement strand
TCCAGGATCGCGGCGAGCCGTCCCGCGGCCCGGTCGTCGACGTCGGCGGGCAGGTCGACCAGGCCGCCCCAGCGGTTCGGGTGCTCGAGGCCGATGACGCGGCCGAGGCCCCAGATCTGGGCCTGGGCGGGCGACGGCGAGTCCGTCGCGACGGCGCCGGACGTCAGCAGCCACAGCGGCGCGGTGATCTCCGCGTCGCCGAGGGCCTGCGCGAGCAGGAGCGTGCCCGCGACGCCGGACGGCAGCTCGGGGAACTCCGGGTGCGGCCGTTCGTCGAAGCCCAGCAAGGAAAGCACGCCCGCCGGGTTCGGCTCGGCGTCACGCAGGCGGGCGGACAGGCTCTCGCGGTCGCCGGTCACCTCGACCGGCACGATCTCGACCCCGAGGGCGTCCAAGACGGCCGTGTCCTGGCCCGGCGCGACCACCGCGAGCCAACGACCGGACAGCGTTCCCACGGGTTCCGGTGCGGGACGCCAGCGAACGTCGTACCGCCAGGATTCCACAGTGGACTTGTCGTGGGCGGCGCGGCGCCACTCGCTCAGCGCGGGCAGCAGTTCGCTCAGCGGGATCTCGGTGTCGACGCCGAGGGTGTCGGCGACGGTCTGGAGGTCGTTGCTGTCGACGACCTCCCAGAACCCGTGGTCCGCCGGGGCGGCCGCCACGGGCGTGCCGGGCTTCAGCCAGTAGTGCCGGTGCTGGAAGGCGTAGGTGGGCAGGTCGACGCGGCTCGCGCCGTCGAAGTACGGCGTCCAATCGACCTTGACGCCGTGTACGTGCGCTTCGGCAACCGAAAGCGCGAAGCGCGCCAAGCCGCCTTCGCCGCGACGCAGCGAGCCGAGCGCGACGACGCCTTCGCCGATCGCCATCGTGAGCACCGGGTGCGGCGACGCCTCCACGAACGTGCCGAAGCCCTGGCTCTTGAGCTGCTCGACCGCGATATCCAGCCGGACGGTGCCGCGCAGGTTGGTGTACCAGTACTCGGCGTCGAGGGCGGTGCCGTCGATCCACTCGCCGGTCACCGTGGAGAAGAACGCCGTCTCCCCCGCTCGCGGTGTGATCGGCGCGAGCACCTCCAGGAGTTCTTCGCGCAGCTGCTCCACCTGGACGGAGTGGGACGCGTAGTCCACCGGGATGCGACGGGTGCGTACCTCTTCGCAGGCGGCCATGAACTCGTCGAGCGCTCCCGGCTCACCCGAGACGACGGTCGCGGCGGGGCCGTTCACCGCGGCGATCGAGATGCGCTCGCCCCACGGCCGGGCGAGTTCCTCGGTCCGTTCGCGCGAAGCGGCCACGGACACCATCCCGCCCGCGCCCGCCAGCGCGAGGATCGCCTTGCTGCGCAGCGCGACCACCCGCGCACCGTCCTCAAGAGACAGCGCACCCGAGACGACGGCGGCGGCGATCTCCCCCTGGGAGTGCCCGATCACCGCGTCCGGCCGCACGCCGTGGGCGGCCCACAGCGCGGCGAGGGACACCATCATCGCGAACAACGCGGGCTGCACGACGTCGACGCGGTCCAGGTCGATGTCGTCGTCCAGCAAGGAGAAACCGGTGTGCGGTTCGAGTGCCTGGGCGCACTCGGTGAAGCGCGCCGCGAAGACCTCGGACGTCGCGAGCAGCTCCGTCGCCATCCCGGCCCACTGGGCACCCTGGCCCGGGAAGACCATGGCGACCTTGCCGCTGCTGCCGGCGGTGCCGGAGACGACGTTCGACGCGGGAACGCCGTCGGCCAGCGCGCGGACCCCGGCGAGCAGGCGCTCGCGGTCTTCGCCGACGACGACGGCGCGGTGTGTGAAGGTGGACCGGGTTGTCGCGAGCGAGCAGGCAACACCGGCCGGGTCGGCGTCGATTGTGGACAGTCGAGTGGCCTGCTCGCGAAGCGCCTCGGGCGACTTCGCCGAGAGCACCCACGGCAGCACCGCATCAGCGGCCGCAGCGACCGGTGATTCCTCTTCGGACTCTTCCAGGATGATGTGCGCGTTGGTGCCGGAGATCCCGAACGACGACACCGCACCCCGGCGCGGCCGGTCGGCGGTCCAGTCCCGGCCTTCCTGCAGCAGTTCGACCGCGCCCTCGGCCCAGTCGATCTTCGTCGACGGCGTCCCGGCGTGCAGGGTCGGCGGCATCCGGCGGTTCCGCAGCGCCATGACGAGCTTGATGATGCCGCTGACCCCGGCCGCCGCCTGGGTGTGGCCGATGTTCGACTTGACCGAACCGAGCCACAGCGGAGCCGGCCGGTCCTGGCCGTAGGTCGCCAGCAGGGCCTGCGCCTCGATCGGATCGCCCAGCGCGGTGCCGGTGCCGTGCGCCTCGACCAGGTCGACGTCCACAGTGGACACGCGGGCGTCGGCGAGCGCGTCGCGGATCACGCGCTGCTGGGACGGGCCGTTCGGCGCGGACAGGCCGCTGCTCGCGCCGTCCTGGTTGACGGCCGAGCCGCGGACGACGGCCAGTACCGGGTGGCCGAGGCGCCGCGCGTCGGACAGCCGCTCGACCAGCAGCATGCCGACGCCTTCGCCCCAGCCGGTGCCGTCGGCGCCCTCGGCGAACGCCTTGCACCGGCCGTTGCCGGAAAGGCCGCCCTGGCGCTGCATTTCGGTGAACATGCCCGGGTTGACCATCACCGCCGCGCCGCCGGCGAGCGCGAGGTCGGACTCCCCGCGCCGCAGCGACTGCACGGCCAGGTGCAGCGCGACCAGCGACGACGAACACGCCGTGTCGACGGTGACCGACGGGCCTTCGAGGCCGAGGACGTAGGAGATGCGGCCGGACAGGACACTGGTCGCGGTCCCGGTCATCAGGTGCCCGGCGACGGCTTCGGCGTCCTCCCCCGCCCCGGTGGCGTACCCCTGGTGCGCGGCGCCGACGAACACCGCGGCCCGGCTGCCACGCACCGTCTCCGGCACGATCCCCGCGCGCTCCAGCGCCTCCCACGACGTCTCGAGCAACAGCCGCTGCTGCGGGTCCATCGCGAGCGCTTCGCGCGGCGAGATGCCGAAGAACCCGGCGTCGAAGAGGCCCGCGTCGTGCACGAACCCGCCCTCGGCGGCGAACCCGGCGTCGTGCGCGTCGGGCCAGCCGCGGTCGGCCGGGAACCCGGACATCGCGTCGCGGCCGCCGTCCACCAGCTGCCACAGGTCCTCGGGCGAACGGACGCCGCCCGGGAACCGGCAGGCCATCCCGACGATCGCGATCGGCTCGTACCCGGCGTCCTCCACCTCCTGGATGCGCTTGCGGGCGCGCCGGAGGTCCGCGGTCACCTTCTTCAGGTATTCCCGGAGCTTCGCGTCGTTGTCCATCAGGCCCCATCCCGTCGGTGCGTGGCGTCCATTCAGGACAGCCCGAGCTCGTTGTCGATCAGGTCGAAGATTTCGTCGTCGGTGGCGGCGTCGAGCCCGTCGCCGGACTCCTCCGCCGTCTGCGTGGCGCGCCGCCGGGCCAGCAGCGTCTCCAGGCGCGCGGTGATCCGCCTGCTGTCGCCGGCGCTTTCGAGCACGCGCTCGAGCCGGTCCAGCTCGGCCAGCACCGCCGCGTCCGCGTCCGCTTCTTCGGGCGCGAGCCCGGCCAGCAGGTGCGCCGCCAGGTCGGCGGGCGACGGGTGGTCGAAGATCAGCGTGGCCGGCAGCCGCAGCCCGGTCTCGGCGGTCAGCCGGTTGCGCAGCTCCACCGCGGTCAGCGAGTCGAA
>NZ_JAAGNB010000423.1:0-1113 GCF_010550475.1 Amycolatopsis sp. SID8362 | reverse complement strand
GTGCTCTCCGCCGCCGTGCCCACCGCCGCCATCGCCGCCGTGTCCCCCGCCGCCGTGCGCACCAGCCCCGTCGCCGCCGTGTGCACCCCCGCCGTCGCCGCCGTGGAGCTTGTAGGGGTCGAGGGTGCCGCGGTGGGTGGGCAGGTCGTCGTCGAGCTTCTTCGACGGCGAGTCGCCGAGCGCGTCCGAGGGCTTGCCGTCCTCGCCGAGGGTGTAGGTCGTCGGCTTGCCGGTGCCGTCGTCGACGGTGACGACCGTCGGACCGTCCGCGCCGTCGGGCCGCTCGGCGGTGATCTTGAGGTCGCCGTCCTGGATGTGGATCTTGCCGTCCGGGCCGGGGCGGTAGCAGTCGTCGTCCGTCCCTTGTGGACCGTCGGCGGACTTCCCGTCGCCCGACCAGTCGAGCTTGAAGTCCTTCGGATCGCCGGGTCCGTCGCCGACCTTGATGTCCATCTTGCCGTCGTGGTCCGGCTCGGTCATCTCGAAGGTCTTGTCGCCCTGCTTGACCTTGAGGACGTCGGGGTCGTCGTCGCCCTTGGCGTCGGGCTTGCCGTCGCCGTCGGTATCGAGCCCGGTGTCGCCCGGCTCGGTCTTGATCGGGTCGCCGTCGAGGCCCTTGAGCGCGTCGGCCGCCTTGTTCCTGGCGTCTTCCGCCGCCTGCTCGGCCGCGGCCTTGCCGTCGTCGCCGCCCGTACCGGAACCGCCGCCGGCGCCGTCGTCGGTCTGGATGCCGGGACCGCTGAACTCCTTCAGCGCGTCCGCGGCCTTCTGCTTGGCCGCTTCGGCGGCCGCGTCCTGGCCGCTCGCGGACGGAGGCGGCGTCGACGACGGCGAAGTGTCGTCGGAACCCCCGCCCGAGCCCGAACCGCCACCGAGGCCCGCGCCGGACTCCGTCTGGATACCGGGACCGCTGAACTGCTTCAGCGCGTCTGCGGCCTTCTGCTTGGCTTCCTCCGCCGCCTGGGCCGCCTGCTGCTTGGCCGCCTCCGCCTGGGCCGCACCGTCGTCCTGGCCGCCGCCCGACGAGCCGGACCCGCCGCCCGAGGAACCGCCGCCCCCGGTGGACCCGTCCGGGATCGGCGGGATCGCACCGCCCGAGCCCCCGCCCGAACC
>NZ_JAAGNB010000369.1:0-717 GCF_010550475.1 Amycolatopsis sp. SID8362 | reverse complement strand
GGCCGCGAGCGCGTGGCCGCCTACCGCGCCCGGCTGGCGAGCGACCCCGGCGTGGTGCCGGTGCTCGACCCGCTGGTGCCCGCGGTGATCCACACGGTCCGCCACTGGAGCGCGGACGGCACGCCGGTCGCCCTGGTCCACGACGAGCAGCTCGCGCTCACCCCCGAGCGCGTGCTGCAGCTCAAGGCCACCCTCGGCCCCCGCCTGGCCGGCGTCCGGTTCGTCGACTCCCGTGCCGACGCCCGGGTCCAGATCGCCGACTTCCTCGCCGGCGTCGCCCGCCGCATCGCCTCCGACGAGCTGAACGGCCGCGGCGACGCCCGGCTGACCGGTCTCCTGAAGTCCTTTGTGGACGCCGACTCCGTCTGGGACGACGGCTGATCTCTGACTATAGTCAGAGAATGGACCAGGAGCTGATCGACGGCGTCCGGCGCTTCAACCGCACGGTCACCCAGCGGATCGGCGCGCTCGACGACGCCTTCCTCGCCCGCGACCGGCCGCTCGGCCAGGCGCGGGTGCTGTGGGAGATCGGTGCGGCCGGCCTGGACGTGCGTGAGCTGCGCGAACGGCTCGACCTCGACTCCGGCTACCTGAGCCGGCTCCTGCGCGGGCTCGAACAGGACGGCCTGGTGCGGGTCGAGCCGAGTGACGCCGACGGGCGGGTGCGGACCGCGCGGCTCACCGCGGCCGGGGTGGCCGAGCGCGCCGTCCTCGACC
>NZ_JAAGNB010000329.1:0-283 GCF_010550475.1 Amycolatopsis sp. SID8362 | reverse complement strand
CCAGTGCCAGCAACGAAACCAGCACGACCGGGGCGGTACCGCCGGCGCGCACCAGCACGACCTGGCAGTACAGCACCACCACCGACGTCCCGGCCAGCAGGCCGGTGAGCAGCCCGTCGGCCCGTGCCACGGCGCTGTGCACCAGCGGGAGCGGTGGCTGCGGCTCGTCGCGGACCAGGTCCGCCGTGCTGCGCGGCAGCACCGGCATCGGGACGCGCGCGAGGCGCAGGGCCAGCGGGGCGAACGTGCCGGACAGCGCCAGCAGGCCGCCGCCGACCACCGC
>NZ_JAAGNB010000269.1:0-1042 GCF_010550475.1 Amycolatopsis sp. SID8362 | reverse complement strand
CCGCCGCTTCGCGCAGCAACCGGGCGGCCTCGCCGACAGCGTTGTCGGCGAGGTTGCCGTAACCGAGGACGAGCGCGGGCTCACCGGGCGCGACGCGGTAGTCGTCGAGATCGGCCACCTTGACGCCCTTCGCCCGCGCCGCTCGCACAACGGCGTCGGCCGCCCGGTCGAGGTGCAGGACGAGGTGGAGCCCGGCCGCCGCGCCGGAGAGCCGGGCGGGCGCGAGCGCCTCGACGAGCAGGTCGCGCCGGG
This sequence comes from Amycolatopsis sp. SID8362, assembly GCF_010550475.1. Taxonomy (NCBI): domain Bacteria; kingdom Bacillati; phylum Actinomycetota; class Actinomycetes; order Pseudonocardiales; family Pseudonocardiaceae; genus Amycolatopsis; species Amycolatopsis sp. SID8362. Next base: position 790 of record NZ_JAAGNB010000269.1, on the reverse strand, counting down.
CGCGGTACCGCAGCCGTGCGGCCCGGAGGTGCCGGTCGTAGCCGCCGCTCCCGACGAACCCGGCGAGCGCCAGCTGGTCGACCACGGGCGGCGCGTGCCCCGAGATGGTCCACTGTGGAGGGACGACGGCCCAGCCGAGCCCGAGTGCCGGGCTGAGCGTCTTGCTGACCGAGCCGAAGAGGGCGACCCGGCCCGGATCGGTGCCCTGCACGGTGCCCACGGGCCGCCGGTCGTACCGGAACTCGGCGTCGTAGTCGTCCTCGAGGATCAGCCCGTCGGTTTCCCTTGCCCAGGCGAGGAGTTCGGCACGTCTGCGCGGCGAAAGCACGACACCGGTGGGGAACTGGTGTGCCGGGGTGACGAGCACCGCCCGCGTCCCGCGCGGGATCCGCCCGACGTCGATGCCTTCTTCGCCGACCGGGACCGGATCGATCGCCATCCCGGCGGCCGCGGCGGCGCGGTGCAACCGCGTCCAGCCGGGATCTTCGACGGCCAGCCGCGTGATGCCCGTTTCGCGCAGCGCGCGGCAAACGCGGGTCACGCCGTCGGTGACACCGGCGCAGACCACGACATCTGCCGTCTCGGCGCCGCGGACCCGCCGCAGGTAGTCGCTCAGCACCTTCCGCAGCCGGGGGTGGCCGCCCGGCTCGGGCAGGCCGAAGTCGGTGTGCGGCACGGTCGTGAGCACCTCGCGAACCGCGTCCGCCCACCGCTGTCGCGGGAAGTGCCGCAGGTCGGGCAGCCCGGGGGCGAGGTCGTACCGCGGCGGCGCCGGCCGGGCCGGTGGCCG
>NZ_JAAGNB010000214.1:0-2100 GCF_010550475.1 Amycolatopsis sp. SID8362 | reverse complement strand
GTCGCCGCGGCCGCCGTGACCGGCGCGCTGCCCCTCCCCGGCGGCCACTCGCCGGCGTCCCCCGCGGCTTCCACCCACGCACAGGCCCCCGCCGACCCGTCGGACGTGGCCAAGACCCACGCGCCCGACGGGAGCCGGCCGGCGGACCAGCCGTCGCCGTCACCGTCCCTGGTGGGGCTGTGCCACGCCTACAGCGCCGGTGACAAGTCCGAGCACGGCAAGGCGCTGGAAAGCCCCGCGTTCGCCGCGCTGATCACCGCCGCCGGCGGCAAGGACGGCGTCGACGGCTACTGCGACACCGTGCTCAAGGAAGAAGCCTCGAAGCCGGGGCACTCGACCGCTTCGCCGGGACAGCCCACGAACCCGGGCAACTCGGACAACGGCAAGGATCACGGGACGGTGCCCACGCACCCGACCGGCGCGCCCGAGACGCACCCGTCCGGACCGCCGGCCACGCGTCCCTCGCACTGAGCGATCCGGCCACGGACCAGCGGCGATTCCTTCCCCTCCCCCTGAGGGATCGCCGCTTCCCGGACGGGCGGCGGCCACGACCCCTATCACCGGCCGCCGCCCGTCCGTCCACGAACCGCGTCAGTTCTGGACGGCGACGAGGTAGACGGTGCTGTCGGGCGTGGTGTTCTCCACCATGACCCGGCGCCGGGCGTCGCTGGTCCCGGCGACGTCGCCGGCCTTGTCCGGGTGCCAGGTACCGCTGCCCGGGACGTCGCTGTCGGAGACGGTGCGCTTGCCCGGGGTGGGAGCGGTGAACCCGCTGTCGGTGAGGAACCGCCCCACGGTGGTCGCGGGCATCCGGATCTGGGCGAAGGTGCGTGACTCCAGCCCGCCGGAGAGGGTGGTGCGGGCCGCGGAGAGCAGGAGCGACCCGGCCGGCAGCCGGATCCCGGTGTTGGCCTCCAGCTCCGCCGGCGACTGGGCCGCCGTGTTGTCGGGCAGGAACCGGGATTCGGCCGGTGCCGCGCAGCCGGCCACGACGAGGAAGCTTCCCGCGACGAGCACGCTCCACTTCGGACCGCGCCGCACCGGACCCGGCTCGGGTGACTGCGAAGTGGCGGGGTTCTCGGGCATGTGCGGGATCGTGTCACGTCCGCGGCCGGGGTGAGCGCGGTTCGGCGGAACCCGGACGCACCACCGGTTTTCGGTGGGTCGTTAGCGGACGGTAAATCTTCGTGGACCCGCCAACGCCGCGACGGGAACCGCGACATCATGCTCGCCGTGCACACTCCACCGCCCGCCGCGTCCGCTCCGCCGCGCGAAACATTCGTCCTCCGTGTCGTCCGGCGCCGGGACCTCGCCCGGCTGCGGCGATCCGGCCCGCCCGCCGGGGTTCCGCTGCCGCCGACGCACGCCAGTGGACGGGATCCGCGTTATCCGTCGCCGCACGCGTCGCGGGAGTTGCTCGGGGCGCTGCTGGAGTTCGCCGCGCACGTCGTCGTGGCGGTGATCGCCGCCGTCGTCGTGCAGCGGACGCCCGCGGCCACCCCGACGACGGTGACGTTGACCCTGATCGGGGTCTTCCTGGCGGCGTCGTTCGTGGACCGGGTGCTCGTGCAACGGCTCTTCGCCGCCTCGCTCGGCAAGGCGGTGCTGGGGCTGCGCGTCATCCGGTACGACACCGGGGGCGGGCCGACGTTGTGGCCGCTGGTCAAGCAGTGGCTGTTCGGGTTCGTGGTCATCTTCAGCTTCTTCGGCTGAGGCGGGCCGGCCGCCCGTCGGCGGGTGAGCCAAGACCGGCCGTCCGCCACTCGCGGTCGACGACCCGGAATACGGGGACGGGCGCGACCGCGATGGCGGTGCACAGCACGCAGCACGGGTAGGCGGATACGCCGGGCCTGGCCGCGCCGCTCCCGTCGTTCCGGCGGTTGCTCGAGCCCGGGCTTCGCGCGGCCGCCGCGGGCGGCGACCGAGCCCGGACCGCCGCCGGCGCGGAACCCGCTGAGGCGGGCCGGCCGCCCGTCGGCGGGTGAGTAGGCTCCTCGCCGGCAACGGTGGAGGGGGAACTTCGGTGTCGCGATTCGTCAGGCCCGTGTTGTGGACGTTCGGGGCGCTCGCCGCCGGGGGACTCGTGTTCGGCGTGCTGCT
>NZ_JAAGNB010000167.1:0-494 GCF_010550475.1 Amycolatopsis sp. SID8362 | reverse complement strand
GGCTGGGCGCAGGCGGTCGCGCTCGTGTTCACCGTGCTGATGGTCGGCGCGTTCGCCGAGGCGATCCGCGCGAACACCGCGCTGGTCGCGGCCCGCGCCGAGGTCGCGCGGCTGGCATCCGAAGCCGAACGCGCGAGGATCGCCCGCGACCTGCACGACCTGCTCGGCCACTCCCTCACCGCGATCACCGTGAAGAGCACCCTGGCGCGTCGGCTCGTGGACGCCGACGGCGCTCGCGCGGGCGAGGAGATGAGCGCCGTGGAAACGCTGGCCCGCCAGGCGCTGACCGAGGTCCGCGCGGCGGTGTCGGGCTACCGCGAAGTCTCCCTCGCCGGCGAGCTCGCCCGCGGCCGCGAGCTGCTGCGCGCCTGCGGGGTCACCGCCGACCTGCCCACGGCCACCGACGTCGTCGCGCCCACCCACCAGGAACTCTTCGGCTGGGTGGTGCGCGAAGGGCTCACGAACGTGGCCCGGCACGCGCGCGCGACCCGCTG
>NZ_JAAGNB010000129.1:0-234 GCF_010550475.1 Amycolatopsis sp. SID8362 | reverse complement strand
GTGCGCGCGGGCGACGAGGTCGGCTGCGGCGTGGTCGAGGAGCTGACCCTCGAAGCACCGCTGGTCGTCCCCGAACGCGGGGGCGTCCGCCTCCAGGTCCTGGTCGGCGGCACCGACGACGGCCACCGCTCGCTGGCGATCTTCTCCCGCGCCGACGGCGAACCCGAGGACGTGGCCTGGACCCGGCACGCCACCGGCCGGATCGCCCCGCCGGTCCCCACCACCCCCGCCGCG
>NZ_JAAGNB010000090.1:0-381 GCF_010550475.1 Amycolatopsis sp. SID8362 | reverse complement strand
ACGGCAAGACGACGACGTCGCTCATGCTCACCCGCGCGCTCGAGGCGCTGGCCGAGGTCGCCGCCAACAGCGACGGCTCGAACATGCCCGACGGCGTCCTCGCCGCGCTGGCCGCCCGCCCGGACGCGCCCTACGCGGTCCTCGAAGTCGACGAGGCCCACGTGCCGTGGGTGGCCGGGCAGCTCCAGCCCGCCGTGGTCGTGCTGCTGAACCTCAGCCGCGACCAGCTCGACCGCGTCGGCGAGGTCCGCGCCACCGAACGCGACCTGCGGGCCGCGCTGGCAGGGCTGCCGGGCACGGTGGTCGTCGCGAACTGCGACGACGTCCTCGTGACGTCCGCCGCGAAGGCGGCCGCGCGGCCGGTGTGGGTGAGCACCGGAC
>NZ_JAAGNB010000036.1:0-601 GCF_010550475.1 Amycolatopsis sp. SID8362 | reverse complement strand
GTTCCAGGCCACCGACAGCAGGCAGCACCCCGCGTCGTCCATCGAGTCAGCGATCACACGGCGTACTCTGCGGATCCGCGCACAAAACCGCCGGTTCGACTCGCGCGGTCAGCCCATCGGGTGCGGAACCGGACCGGATCGGGTGAGCTGGGACAGCGACACGAAATCGGCCAGCGCCTGCTGCCCCGCCGCGTTCGCGTGGATGCCGTCTCCGTTGTCGTAGGCCGGGAGGATGCTGTTCGGCTTCAACGGGTCCTTCAGCACCTGGTCGAAGTCGACGACGCCCGAGCACGTGCCGCCGCAGTCGCTCCACCGGGAGACGAACAGGCCGATCTCGTGGCGGGCCAGGTTCGCCGCGTCGCTGTAGCCGGGCCGCGGGGTGCTCGGGGTGACGTACACGGCGATGCCCGCCGCGCGCAGGCGCTCGAAGACCGCGCGGTAGCTGTCCAGGATCGTCGCCGCGTCGCAGCCGTACGCGAGGTCGTTGGTGCCGTAGTAGTAGATCACCGACCGGACGCCGTGCAGCGCCAGGACGTCCCGGTCCAGCCGGCTCTGCGCGTCCAGGCCCGCGACCGACGGCGGCATGCCGGGGCACGACGGG
>NZ_JAAGNB010001713.1:0-24899 GCF_010550475.1 Amycolatopsis sp. SID8362 | reverse complement strand
CCACCTCCGCCGCTGCTGGCGAAGCCGCCGCCGGCGCCGCCGGTGCCGCCGGTGCCGTTGTTGCCGCCGGCGCCGCCTAAGGAGCCAGCGGCGGCGGTGCCGGACGGTGTGGTTGAAGCGTTCCCCCCGGCCTCGCCGCTGCTAAGGGCGCTACCGCCGCCACCGCCGCCGGCGGCCACGAGCAGGTTGCCCGTGGACGCTGGTGCGGTGTAGACGAACGATCCGCCGCCACCGCCGGCTTGGCCATCGGGGGTCTTGCCGCCGACGAGAACGGTGAGCGTGGCGTCCGCCTTCACCGGGACGTGCTTGACCGTCATGACTGCGCCCAGGCCGCCGGCTCTACCGGCAGCGGCGCTGCCGGTAGAGCCGGTAGAGCCGGTAGAGCCGGTAGAGCCGGTAGAGCCGGTAGAGCCGGTAGAGCCGGCAGCGCCGGCAGCGCCGGCGACGGTCATGTCGATCTGGGTGACGCCGGCCGGGACGTGGAAGTACTGCAGTTTGCCGATGGAGTCGAAGCGCTGCGTCGTGGACGTGCATCCGGCCTGCGCGGCGTGGGCCGTCGGCGCGGCGAGCACGCCGGCTCCGCCGAGTGCGACAGCGGCGACGGCAGCGAGTCCGGTCGCCGGTGTCGCGAAACGGCAGCGAAGAAAATCACCGGGGGGGTGTCATGGTCGGGACAGTACCCACTCGCCACGGCCTGCCCGACTGCAATCCGAGACCATAGACTATTCGGGCAATCATATGTTCCCTGTGAGGTACTGCGCATTGACGGCGGGGGCAGAAAGCCGGGTCGACCTGGCCGTCGACCTCGGATATCGCGACGGTGGCGTCCTTTGCGGAAGAGCGCGTGCGGGGCGACGGAATCGGTTCCATACGGGAGCCAGGGCCAGGCCTCGACGGTGACCCCGGAGACCGGCGAGGACGAGCGGCGCTGCGGATCGCGCCGCCGGGTCGCCTGATTCCACTCCACGCCGACCGCACGTAACTGCCGCCACCAGCGCAGCAGCGCGAAGGCGTAGCTGCGTACCGACCGCAGGCTGGTATCCCCGGCCACGAAGTCAGTCAGGTAGCGGCGGATCGGCTCCACCGGTACGTCGTCGTCGACCACGAGCCACGGCGCCGGGCCGTCGGCCGGCACCCACCCGACCCCACCGGGGCAGCTGGGTGGCAGCGATGTCCCGGTCCATGTCATCGAACAACTCACACCACCTTCTTGATCAAGGTGGGTGAGGTCTACCGATCAACATCAACCACGTGCGCCAGCTGCCTCGGCGTGTCGCCCGTGGTCCGGTCAATAGGTCGTCGGGCCGGGTCAGCGCGGCGAGCATGGCGATCAGCCCGGCGCCGACGGCGACCTGGGTGCTGAGCAGCCGGCCGCCCTGGACCGCGCGCAGGATCAGCACCGCGAGCGCGGCGACGGTCAGCGCGTAGAAGGAGTTCTCCAGCCCGGAGAAGCACCAGATCACGAACGACGGGATCGCGGCGAGCACGGCCCCGGTCAGGAAGGTGACCAGCGCCGGGCGGCGGGTGAGCGTCTTGGCGCCGAAGTAGAACAGGACGAGGACGCCCAGGCAGCACGCCAGCGCGAGCGCCTTCGGGAAGAGGATCTGGTCGTTGATCCCGAACAGCGTCCCGTGGTCGAACAGGCCGACGAGCTTGCCGAGCGCGAGCAGCACCATCCACGTCGGGTTGGAGTACCCCTCGACCGGCGAGGCGCCGGGCTGCAGCACCGGCCCGAAGCCGTCGGCGACGTTGCGCGAGTAGGCGAAGGTGATGGCGGCGAGCTCGGCCCGCCAGGTGCTCGTCCCGACCGTTTCCGACGCCGTCTCGGCAGCCCGCCACATCTCGGTCGAAGTCGAAGCATGCCCAGCGGCATGCCCATCCGGACCACTCTCTGCTGCTTCGATAACTGTGCATATTGGACATTTACTGATCAGTCGGCCGGAACGGGTTGCCAGTGGGCCCGGTGTTAGCGAAGGTAATAACTGTTGCCCCGCGAGGCAAGGGTCGCTGCCTCAAACTTTATCTGACGATTGATTTGATGCGGCCGGTGGTCATTTAACGACGAGAGTGCCGATGTGGATCACTCGAATGAGTGAACAACTATCGATAAAACACACCCGCGGTAGCAGTCTCACGTCTGAAGTCTTGCCGCTTCGGGAGTAGTGCTTTACGATCGGGTTCGCCTAATGTTGCTGACTGTGGCGTTGGTTGCCTGAGTGACTGATTCTGGATCATTTTCGAAGGGAAATTTCATGCGTGTTTCATTGTTGCGCTCCGCCGGCGTGGTGGGGCTGGCCACGGTAGGGGTGTTCGCAGCCGTGGTCCCGGCCCAGGCCGATGCTCCCGGTGCTGGTTCGGCCTACGGCGCCTCGCTCTCGATAATCGCCCCGGACGGCAGCACTGTGGTCGTCGCGCCCACCGGCAAGTTGGCGCCGTCCAGCACTGCCGGTCCGACCAGCGCCTCGGCTGCGGACATCGACGCGACGCAGGGGCGGGGCGAGGTTTACGTTCAGGTCGCCGGGATCGCGAGTGGTTCGGCCCGTGATTCGAACACAGGCAATGTCACCGAGACTGGCAAGGTCGGCTCCGTGGCGCTCTTGACGGACTCCGGCGGCGAGATGTCCGAGTTTGTGCTGGTGGGTGCGGATTCCATGCAGGCTACCTGCGCAACGACCGCCGCCGGCGGTATTACCGGTTCGTCCACCTTCACCAATACGGTTGGGGGCCTTGGTGAGGCTCTTACAGACACGGCGCATGCCAACACTCGAATCGACCTTCCGTCCTCGGTTGTGAAGGGGACGGCGGTTGTCAACGAGCAGATCATGAACAGTGATGGCAGTTTGACCGTGAACGCGCTGCACATCACGCTCACGGGCGGCGACCTCGGCACGGGCGAGATCATCCTCGGGTCGGCCACCTGCGGCAAATTCCAGCCTCTTGCGTCAGCTCCGGCTCCTGCACCTTCTGCTCCACTGCGTACACTGACCGAGTTCCTGAGTCGGCTGCTGAATACCCTGCCCCGGCTTTGACGGCGAGCACGAGGCGCCGTGTGGTCGAGGGGACCGCTGACCTGTGGATATTTGCGAGAGCACTCGGGGACCAGTCCGGCGATGGCCGGCGAGGCGCTCGAACGGTTCGCCGACCCTGCGTGGCCGGCGGGTCAGGCGGGGCCGACCGCGCCGGTCCCGCCGTGCAACTGCCGCCGAGCGTGCCGTCCCACGCGATGACCTCGCAGGGCGTCAACCGAGCGGGTTGGCGACCAGCAGCTCGGTGTTGCGGTCTCCGGCCACCCCGACGAAGCTGAGCTGTGCGTGGATGTCGTTGTAGGCGAACTCGCGGTACATCGACGCGATCGCTTCCGGCGTCTTCGCGGAGTAGTCCACCGAGTACGGCGCGTCCGCTTCGATCAGCGTCGTGAACAACGAGAGCGTCCCGTCGTGGTTGTCGGCCAGCTCGATCACCCGCGCGTGTTGCGGGAAGTCGATGTGGCTGGCGGTGTTGATCTCCCAGAAGCTCCGCGTCGGGGTCTTGCCGACGTGCGGCGTGATCTTGTTGTAGTGGGTGTGCCCGTTCACCCAGGCCACCACGTTCGGGAAGCGTTTCAGCAGTCCGACGAACCTGTCGCCCTTGAGCCGCAGGTCCAGCAGGCGGCGGGCGTCCGGCAGCAGGTTGCCCATCGTGTCGCTGGTGTGGTGGCTGAACACGATGAACAGCTCGTCGGTGACGAACTGGGTGACCTCGCGGCCGAAGAAGTCGAAGTACGTGGAGCTGCTCCGCTTGAGTGTTGCCTCGACCCAGTTGAACTGCTCGAGCCCGATCGCCCCGTCGGCGAACCCGCCCTGGGTGGTGGTGTCGAGGCTGATGCCGGTGACACCGGGCGCGATGCGGAAGGTGTAGTAGAGGGTCCTGCCGTCGGAGTTGGCGTCGGTGAAGCCGTGCCCGACCGGGCCGGGGCCGGTGTTCTTCGGGTCGAGAAGCGCTGTGGCGAACTCGGCGGTGCTGAACGGGCGGCGCAAGGGGTCCGGCGTGACTTCGCGGACGATCCCGCCGCTGAACAGCTCTCCGAGCGGGACGGTTTTGCCGTTCTTGATGGCGGTGCCGAGTTTGTGGGCGACGCTGTCGGGCTTGCCGATGACCTTGTGCTTGCCGGTGTACCAGCCTTCGATGCCGGGGATGCCCTCCGGCAGGGTGCCGACGACGCTGTCTTCGTGGTTGCCGAAGGTGCAGTACCAGGGCAGGTTCAGGCCGGGGGCGGTGAACGGTGCGATGGCGGCGTCGAGCAGGCCGGGGATCTGGGGGAAGCCCTTCTTGGTGTAGTCGTCGGTGAGCTGCGTGCCGGGGTTCCAGAATGTCGGGCTGCCGGACGCCTGGACTCCCTCGTAGCGGGCCGGGTCGCCGGTGGTGGGCGTGATCTCGCCGCCGTTGAGGGTGGTGAGGAACCAGTCGAGCTCGATCAGCTCGTGGTTGTCGGTGTTGTCGCCGGTGGAGATGACGAAGTCGAACTGGCGGCCGGTGAACGGGCCGGCCCGGAGGCTGTTGACCCGATCGACCAGCGCGCTGGTGGCAACGGTGCCGAGGGCTTCCTGCGGGCGGTAGGCGGTGGCCTTGTAGGGGTGCAGGTACTCGAACCGGGCTGGTGACTCGGTGTCCGCGATGTGCAGGTCGGTGAACTGGACGAAGGCGCCGAGGGCGGTACGGCGCTCGTCCCGGCTGGGCTTCGCGTCGGTGAGCTCTGACCTGACGACGAGCGGCCAACCGGGGCCGGCGGAGAGGCGGGAGTAGCCGGTCGCGCTGCCGGATGCCGCCTGGTCCAGTGTGGTGCCGGTGGTCCGGACCGCTCGGTTCGCGGTCTGCCGCAAGGCGCGGTCCAGTGCGTTGGCGGTGGGGGTGCAGAGCAGGAGGCCGGCAGCCGCGGCTCCTGCGGTGACGAACGCCCGCCTGGTCAGTTCTGCCATGGTCTCCAAATTCCCGGGTTGGTGGTGCTGCTCGCTCGTTCCCGAACGGTCGTGTCCGGAGGCGAACTCAGCTCAAGCGGAATGCGAGGTTTACTCGCATTTGTACCAAATGGGAGATTGGCATGACGGTGCGGGGGTAGATACCGCCGATCGTGGGATGTTGATCACTTGGTCGTTTGATCGGGTGAGGCTGCTGGGTGGTGCTCGAAAGTCGGCAGGGTGCTCGCCTGACGCGCGGTCCTGGCAATCGGCCCCTTCGCGGCTACACGCTGTGGAGCGCTGGTGGCGCAGCCGGGATCTCCTCGAACGCCGGCTTCGAACTGAGGAAGGCAACGAACAGGCCGACCAGCAGCGCGGCCCGGCCCCACACTCCGATCATGACCGCTTGGGCCGCGAACCCCTCGTAAATGCCGGAGTACCGGCCGTCCACCTGCGAGTTGAACCAACGGAAAATCCCGATCCCGATTGCCGCGTCAGCCACGTAGTAGGCCACGACCCAGCCGAGCCGGATACGCATCAGTACGAACATCGGCACCAGCCAGATCGTGTACTGCGGCGAATGCACCTTGTGCAAGAGTAGAAAACCGCAGAGCATCGAGGCGGAAACGCCGATCCACGGATACGTGCCCTCGTGCCGGTATCGACGCCAGCCGATGGCGCATGCGAGCACGAACGACAGCAGGACAGCGATCGGCGACAACGTGCCGATCAGGTGCTGAACTTCAGGGCGATCGGTGTCCGGGCGAAATGCCCAGTACCAGATCGAGTTCGTCGAGATGTCCGCATTGCGCTGACCTTGGAAAATGAATGATGCGCGCCAGCCGTCGAAACCGAGAATCGCGAAGGGCAGGTTTACCAAGGCTACCGTGCCAAGCGCGGCGAGTGCCACCTGCGCCGCGCCTCGTGCGTCGTACCGCCTTCCTGGTGCAAGTCCGCGGCGCTCCTGACCGCCCGTGAACACGTAGAACATCAGCGGTAGCACGAAGATCCCCGGGTACAGCTTCAGTGCGCAGCCCAGTCCGAGCAGCACCGAACTGGCGACAGCCCGTTGCCGGAACGGTCGACTGGCCTCGTCCTTGCCCCAGCCGCGGTGCAGCACGTACACCGCGGCGACCGCCGCGGCGGCAGCGGGGAGATCCCAGTTGTGGAACGCGTAGAGAATCAGTGGCGGGCCGAATGCCCATAACAGTGCGCGCCAGCCGGTCAATCTGCCAAGTAGCCAGCCTGTGAGTAATCCGAACGGTGCGAGCAGTATCGCTGAATACATCAGGTACTGTGCATCGTTCGATGCAAAAGTGGCGCCAAGCCAGACCAGTACACCGGTGAGCACTGGGTATTCAATGGCTCCGCCGGTCAGGTTTCCGCTCTCGTCCAGTGAGCCGGAAATGTAGGGAAATGTGTGCTTGTCGATATCTCGTGCGACCCACAGGCTCTGAATATCGGAATAGCACCAGTCGCGGAACGGGCGTTGACTGTCTGTCTGAGTGCGACCCTGGGAATCGAATGACGGACCGGTGCATCGGTCCTTGTTGAGGAATCCCAGCGTCAGGGTCAGCGCACACAACGCGGTCAGTGCCGCCAGTGCGGCAGCGGTCAGCTTCGACCCGGCCGTGGGTCGCGCCGGCTGAGCTGCGAAGTCCATTTTCGCCACCTCTGCTCGTTCCTCGCGAGCACCGGTCATCAGCTGAGCACCTCACGTAGATCGGGGGCACCTTCGGTCTGCCCGTTTGCTGGGCTTCCCGCTGGCGGCGTACTGGCCACCCCGGTCAGCGCCCTGCGCGGGCAGGTGTCCAGGCGGACGTGTGCGCCGACCCCGTCGTACAGCCGTGCCGGCATGTCGAACCGGGGTGCCGTCGGTCTTGCTCCAGACACTGATTCTCCCCGTCGCTCGCCGTTGATCACCGGTATCGGCTATCTCGCACGCGTCCAGATGAGAAACGGTCCTAGCGTCTCGATCTTCGCGCTCACGGCCACCGCCGTTGCGGCGCGCCATGGCTCAGACTTCGCTGCCCGTCAGCAGCACGCCTGGTCATCATTGAAGGACTGTCCCTCTCGTACCCGCACGCAACAACCATGAGCCGAGAAGGAAGTCCCGGCGCCTGGCGTTGACGAAGTTGTTGCGGCGGAGAGTAGACAGGCCAGGGGAACGTCGGCAACTGCGGTTCCGAGCGCCAAGTGACAAACACCCGTGTCCACAAAGGAATTCCCCGTGGGCTGACTCGGCCGGGTGAGTGATGTTTGGCCAGGTGACCGGTATTGCCGCTCAACCGGTTCTGTCAGCGTCCGGACTGATATGACGTAGTGAGCGTGCCGAAATTGCCCGTCAGTGCACGCTGGACGGGCGGTAATCGTGCCTTTCTGGACTGACCCAATTCCGGCCTAACGGACGTTTCCGTCAAGGACGTTGCCCTTGTGGAGGCCGGGAAGGCGGAGATCGGCGCGATAGGGCCGGGTGATGGCCCGGATTTCCGCGGCGAGCTTCTGCTGCACCTGCGGGAAGAAGCGCGTGTTGCGGATGACGGCCGGGCGCGACGGAACCCACTTGGGCAGCCGGGCGTCGCGGCGGAACACCGAGATGCAGTCGGTGTAGTGCTTGCCGTCCCACGGCAGGAGCTCTTGGACCACGGTACGCAGCCCAGCGGTGGCGCAGAACTGCTGCAGTTTCGCCGCCGACATCGTCTGCGCCCGCCAGTGCTCGTTCTCGAAGCCCAGCCCGCCGGTCTGCGGATCACGGCAGCCGTCGAGGTTGGAGTGGTGGAAGAACCCGTAGCCGCCGGGCCGCAACTTCCGGCCCAGCTGGCGGATGTAGGCCGCCATGGTGTCGGCCTCGACGTGCACCAGCGAGTCCCAGCTGAACGCGAAGTCCACGCTGCAATCGTCGATCATGTCCAGTGACGTTCCGTCGTTCACGTGGTAGCCGATGTGGTCGTAGGCGGCGAACCGCTCCCGGCAGGCGGCGATGCAGTCCTCGGTCAGGTCGACGATGCTCAGCCGTTCACTAGCGGGCGCGAGATACTGCGTGATGCGGCCGTGGCCGGGTGCGATCTCCAGAGTGTGCTCGGCGGGCAGGAACGCCGCGATGCGCGGCATGATCGTCCAGTTTCACAGCGGTTCGGTGCCGCCGTAGCCGATTGACCATTCGTCCCCCTTTTCCGTCCAGTGGTAGCTGGTCCAGTAGTCGCGATTCTCGTCGATGCTGGGCATGGTGCGATTCTCCGTGTCCGATCGATGCGGGGTTTCCTGGACAGCGAGCCGCAGGAAAATCCCAGTTTGCGGATCTTGCAATGAAGTTCGGGCGCCAGTCTCTCATGTCCCGGGTGCGCGGCGGCGGCCACGGTTCGCTGTGCGCTCGTAGCCCGATGCGGAATCCGTATTGGATCAGGGCCTGTGCCGCCGACAGCTTGTCAGCGACTGCCCGCTCCGGGCGCCAGCCGGCTGGCGGGGTGGCGGGTACTTGGTGGAGTGACAGTCGTCGCGCGCAGGAAAACGGCGAGGCGAATACGGAGACCACGCAGGGTCCACAAGGCGATGGGAAGTTGACGGGTCGGGCGGTACCCGGCCGATCCGTCCGGTTCGCCGCACGGGCCGGTGAGATAGACGAAACCGTCGTCAGGGTCTTGCCGCGCAACACCCCAAGGTTGATCTTGCCACGCACCGGCTTGTTGACGGCTGGCGATCCAGTATCGAGGTGTCTTCATGGTCTCGGCGACGGCGGCCAGCAACCCCTGACCATCCACGTCACTGACTCCCATGCCTCGCCCCGGCCAGATTCGCGGCAGCACACCCGCAGCCGAACCCTCGAGCCAAGGAGCGCAGCTGAACAGAGCATGGTCTCCCTCGACTGAAACCGACCAACGCTGCATAGCCGGCGTCGCCGGGATTTCGAACACTGGAATCACCACCTGGAAGGAACGGGAGATTGAGATTATTCGAATCCTGTGTGAACGGCATCCTCCTTTTGGGTTACGGATACGTGGCGAGGCGCACATGATGTTGATCTAGTCGATCACTTGATCGATACACGATACAGTGATTGCAGGCCGGGGCGCGGGTCGCCGGGTGGATCAAGAACCGCGAGGGCCGGCGTTTCTGACCCACGTGGCCATCAGCGAAGCGGTGCCGATGGGCGCTGGTGGGGAATGGCGCGTTGGAGGATCTCGCCGCACACCGCATCGGAGATATGGTCGGCGAGGCGGGGGCTCGGGGCCGGCAAGAGCCTCGCCGGTGGCGTCGCGGTGACCAGAGCGTGCACGCACGCGCGGAAGGCCTCGTGCGTAAACCTCATGCCGGGGAACCGGCCGACGGCTCGCAGGAGTCCGGGTACAGCCGTCATCAGGTAGCGCATGTCGCCGGCGGGGGCGAGCACGACTGGGCCGCCACGATCTGCCGCGGGCGATCGTCGGACGCCGACGCGCATGTCGACGATGACGTCCGCGTAGCTCGACACGTCCGCATCGGGGCACGGCGGGAAGCAGACGACGTCGATGTCGAGGGCAAGCAACAGGGGTGGTAACAGGGGAATCGTCTCGCCGCCGACGATCACGATCCGGCTGTTTCGCGGAGAACGCCCCCTTCGGCGTAGGCCGGTCATCAGCGCGGCGGTCAGGGCGACCGCTCTGGCCTCCTGTCCGGTGAGGACCGCCAGCCGGCTGCTGGGGTGTCGCGCGATGCTTTCACGGCGCGGTGTGACGTGCGGCAGGAACACCACGGAACGGGGCGGAAGCTCACGCAAGGCCATTCTCGCTCGGTGATCGTCCGTGCAGGGCAGAACCACCAATCGGGTCGGCAAGCCCGCGGCACTGATCACGGCTTCATGGCGACGCAACAACGGCATCAGCGCGCTGCGCGGCGCGGCGAGCGCGCTCCCGTCACTGGCCACGACGATCGGAGCCGGCACCCGCGGGCTCACCGGGATCCGCGGACCATTCTGTCGTCGAGCAGGCCGCGGATGCCAACAGCGTGCTTGCCGGTGAGTCCGAGAAGGCTCGGTAGCCGGTCACGTTGCCACTGGACCTCGTCGTCCGGTCCTACCTGGTTGAACTCGCTCATTGGTGTACGTCCTTCCCGCCGCGAGGGGACGCCAGCTGAGGTTCACATCATGTGCGCAGCTGCAAACCATCGCAACTTTGAACGGATCACACGGAGGATCCCCCACGGTGCCGGAGGAACCAGCCGAGGGCGGGCCCGGATACCGTGACGATCGCGCCGATGATGGCGACGCCGGGTATCGCGAGTTGGAGACCGGCGACAGTGAACAGAACACCGACGATGAGCGGCCCGAGTGTGGCCATGATGACGATCCCGCAGGAGACTCGCTGGAACACGGCGAGTCGCTGGGCCAAGTGCGGGCTCTCCTCGGCGAGATAGTGTTCGATTTCGTCGAGCTGTCGTTGCTCGTAGTCACGGAGCGCCATGGGGACCACCTGAATCCGCTTCTGACCCAGTGGCTGAGCTACGTCGAATCTACGCCGCAGATCGGTTGGTGTCCCGTTTGGACCGACTGTCTCGAGGTTCGAGGTCGTCTCGCCGGGGCAAGGCGAAGATCGATTTGATTGGCTACCTGGAGACTGACGTCGGCTCGCGCCTGGATCGCGTCCCGGCTCCAGGAAGGGGGTAGGTCACCAGGTAGGCAAGCGATTCGGTGTCGCGCTTGATGGGCGGCATCCGGACGGCGTCGGTTCTTGGAAGTCGGCGAAGGTGCGGTAGCGGGGCGCGGCTGTGACGTCGGCGGTGACGAACGAGCGGTACCCCTCGCGGGTGATCCAGGCGAAGTCGGTGTAGTTCGCGGCAATCTGAGTCGAATACCGCGACATTGCCTTGCCCAGGGTCGCCGTGAAGCACACCGTCTGGTCCGCGGACGGGGAAGTTGCGGCAACGCGCGCGAAGTTGGACGAGATGGGTGGGCGAACGGGCCGGGTTCTCCCACGTGCAGCTTCGACCAACGTGGTTGAGGAAGCTGTCAAGGGCTTCGCGTCGGATGTTCAAGCCACCCTTCAGGAGTTGCTCCGACAAATTGGCGGAACAACGCTGGGAGCGGTTCGTCGTCCAGCAGATGACGACTGGCGAGGCCGAGGCCCTGTCTCGTGAGCCGGCTTTCGCCCTGCGCAGACGCTTGCCCAGGCCGGCGCGATCGTGGCTGGGCACTCCATCCGAGCCAGGCGGGTTGTCGCGACAATCCGCGGGTTCGTGACGCGGCTGGTCGGCCGATTATGGGAGCACGCAGCCCGACTGGCCCGGCCGTCGGTGCCCCGCGTCTGGCCGGCTCGCCATCGCCGTCGTCGGGGTTGGTACCGCCGCAGCCACCGGTATTGATGCCGGGGACGATCGAGGTGACGCTGCGACTGGCCGGGGCGGCGCACTGTAACCGTACTATGACGAGCCCTACGGCTTGATCATCGGATCGGCAAGAAGCTGTCGTTGACCACACGGGAGCTGGCTGCTGCTCCCGCCGATTGCGCGTGTCTGGCCACGGCCTGACCCGGATCGACCGGAGCCACGACGGTCAGTGTGAGGGGATCGCGTTCGTTCGCGGCTGCCGATCGCACGGGGTGACCAGGCGCCGGCGGGGCGTGGCGCGCGGGAAGGTCTCGGCGCGACATCCGACCAGGTGACTTTCGCTGGGCTGTTGCGACTGCCGCCAGTGGAGATTCCCATTCCTGGAACGTCCTCGGACACGCATTCCGAAGAAAGAGTCACCGTCGAGTTTGCGCATTCTGATGGTGATTCCGTGATGTGGAGTGCGTAGAGCGTCGAAACGGCCCGGACGCGGGTTTCCGCGTCCGGGCCGTTTCGACTGGATCAGATGAGCCAGCCGATGAGGTGCGCCAGGTCTGCCAGAGCGCCGGTGATGATGTCGGTCATGGAATCACTCCTCAATGTCTTAATTGCTATTTCCCTGGAGTTGCTCTCGCGAGAGTGGAGTCAGGTTTTCATCGTGCTGACCGGTTGTCAACGAGCTGATTTCCGTGGATCCTGCCGACCTGGAATCTTCCCACTCTAGGCATATAATCCATTCGTGTTTGACTTGGGCTAACCTGTTTGAGTGTCAACCACCACGGGTAACGGGGTCGCCCATCGTGACTGTCGGTGATTTTGACCTTGATCCGGCATTCCGGTGGATGGGTAACTCGATCCGGTGATCACCGATCACGAAGAGTGAATTTGTGGCTGTCACTCTTTCGGCCGAAGGAAGAGGTGTCGGGCGCTTTGATCGCGCACGGCGTCCCCTTGCCGGACGGCGCGGTGAGCCCGGTCGTGACGCCCGTAGCGCACTTCCGCGAGGACTACCTGGCGCACGTGCGGGCCGGGCGTACCCGTTCGATCCGCGGCGCAATACCCTTGTTCGCCGGACGGGAGCTGGGATGACGCCCGGCCAGGCAGCGGCGACATTGTGGACTCGGTGCCGCTGGGTCATGACGGCGCTGCGGCACCTGCTGGTGTGGCCGGCCCGCTCAGCCAGCCGGTACCAGGGACAGGTAGTGCCAGTGGCCGGGCGGGTCCATCCACGGCGAATTGACTTGCCACGTGCCTAGCGCGCCCGAGGGCGGTTCGGTCGTGTAGACGAGGGCCAGCGTGGCGACCAGCGGTCGATGTGAGCGGTCGAGGTAGTGGAAGTTCCACCCCATCACCTTGCGGTTCAGCGGCTGCATCGCGTCGAGCCATCGCGAGACCTTCTGCACGATGTAGCCCTGGTCGGAGAACGGGTCGACTACGGTGCAGTCGCAGAAGTATGCGATCGCGCCGATCTCAGCTGCCGTGGACACGACCTGGTCGCCGGCCAACCTGCCGACAGCGGTGCCGATCTCTTCGTACTGCCTTGATGTGGCCCAGTTTGTGGTGATCTGCGCGGCCTGTCGGGGTAAGCCGTCGGCCGAGAAGTCCACAGCGGACACCACGACCAGCGCAGCGGTCAGTACGCCGCCGGCGAGTCCCGGCATCCGCGCGGCGAGGGTGCTCTCGGAGGTGCGGGCAATGGCGCCTATCACGACCGCAACGAAGGCCGAGCAACAGATGATGCTGGTGCCGTAGTACCAGTGGTAGGGCGGCACGCCGAGGATCGAGTACGCGAGGTAGTGCAGCCCGCCAGCCAACGGCAGCGCGAAGAACCGATCGAGCCGCCGCAATGGCTCGGCGTGCCGGACGAGCCGCAACACCAGCCAGCACACCGCGAGGAGCGCGCCGATGGCGGCAGGCAAGTAGGACAGGAGTGCGGCCGTCGGGAACGCGTCGTGGTAGAGCACCGGCCCGGTGTCGAACTTGTGACCTGCCCACGCACCCTGATTCACCTTGAGCAGCAGGGTGTCCGGCAGCGCCGAACCCAAAGCCGTCCAGCTCCACAGGTACCACGGCACGGTGACCACGAGCAGGCCGATCAGACTGAGCCACCACCTGCGCCATGGCTTCGGCCTGGCCAGAAATACGACGACCACGATGATCAGCAGGTCCGGTCGGGTTAGCGCGAGCATCCCGGCGATCACGCCGAACCACAGTGGCCGCCGCGCCAAGCTGGCCGCGAACAGCAGCGCGACCAGCCCGCCGCCTAGTGAGATCTCCAGGCCGATCGATGAGATCAGCAGTGGGTTCAGAGCCGTGAAGAGCACGGTGAGCAGGCCGATCCACCCCGGCAGGCCGGTACTACGGGCGGCCCGGCGTAGTCCGTACTCCATGGCCACGGCAGACAGTACGTACACCACACCCAGCGCCAGAACGGGAGCTCTGGTGACCGAGGTGAGCAGGCCGAGCAGCAACTCGTTCAGCGGCGAGGTCGCCGTGTTCGCCGTGAGCGTCGGCACCAGTCCCCAGTGCAGGTGGAAGGCCAGGTTCCTGGCGTACGCCAGGGTGATGTAGGCGTCGTCGATCAGGGCCTTGCGAGAGAGCAGGAAGACCGCGGCGGCGAGCACGGCGACAGCCAGCGTCGGCAGCCACGACCGCGCGACTGTCGCCCGGGCACGTTCCCGCGGGCGTTCTGGAGAAGTCTTGACTATTGTTTGCGTGGTCAACGGGATTCTCCTTCGTCAGAAGTAGAAGGCCAGAGCCAGCGTGGTGATCCAGGCAACGCCGAGAACTTGGAGCAGCCGGTCGTGAAGGACGATCTCTTCGGGGCTGCCCGCTTTGCCGCCGTCGACGTCGATGGCATAACGGAGTAGCGCGATGACGAAGGGAACGATCGAAATCTCGGACCATGTCGTGCCGAACTGTTCGCGCAACTGGAAGGCCCATTGGCAGTAGGTGGCGATCACGACGGCCACCGCGGTGGCCCACACGAACCGCAGGTAGCTGGCCGAGTACTTGCGCAGTGACGACCGGATTTCGGCACCGGTCTGGTTGAACAGACGGATCTCGGCGTAGCGCTTGCCGGAAACCATGAACAGGGAGCCGAACGCAGTTGTAAGCAGGAACCACTGGGACAGCGGGATGTTCGCGGCCACGCCGCCCGAGATGGAGCGCAGCAGGAAGCCGGACGCGACGATGCAGAGGTCGATCACGGGTTCGTGCTTGAGTCCGAAACAGTAGCCGAGTTGGACCCCTTCGTACACTGCGATCACGACGACCAACTGCCAGTTCTGCGCCGCGGCGACTCCCAGCGCGGCGAGCAGCAGCACGATGCCGACGCCGAAGGCGACCGGGACGGGAATGAGGCCGGCGGCGATCGGCCGGTTGCGCTTGGCCGGGTGTGCCCGATCGGCGTCCACGTCTTTTGCGTCGTTGACGAAGTAGATCGCGGAGGCGGCGAGGCAGAAGACGACGAAGGCGATCAGCGCAGACCGCAGGACAGTCAGGTCTCCGATCCGGCCGGCCGTGAACGGCGCGGCGAAGACAAGAACGTTCTTGAGCCATTGCTTTGGTCGCGCAGTTCGTAAAACGCCACCAATCGTCGCTGCCGCGGTAGGTCGCAGGCGGTGTTCTTGTGCGGGCGCGATCGGTTCAACCTTGGTCATATCGTCTCCGGTTGTAGGTGCATGACCCTGTGCCGCAGGAACTTCAGGGCGAGTCGGCCCACGACGGCGTCCCATGCGGACCCGGCCGACACGGAAGTGGTGTTGGGCTGTCTGGTCGGGCAACGGTAAGGCATGGTCGCCATCCAGAGATGTCCGGGGCTGGTGCCTGTATCCGGTTGGTTGCCAGTTGTGGTGCGCACGGTATTGGGTTATGTGCTCAACCGGTGATGTGTGAGTAAACAGCAGGTTAAGCTCTCAAGGTCGGTCGCCGCATGGATTCTGTGGCCCGTCGGTAAGTCTTGAAGGGCAAATCTAAGTTCCCGTCCGGACATCCTGGCGGGCAGTTCCGATGCACTCGCCGGGAGTCGCCGCGCTTGCCGTTGGCGGGTTGTCATCCGGGTCGGCGCTGGTGCTGCGCTGATGGCGGGCCTATTGGCGTGGATTCGGCTCGGCTGAGCTTGGCATGATTCCTCCTTTATGGACAGTCGAAATTCAGCTGTCGGGGCTCAAACTTCGGGTTGCCGGTGCTGCCGTGGAGACCTAAGCTCCGCGCCAACAATTCCGTCGGTGCCAAGTGTCGGCTCGTCATGCCTGACTCGGGGTTGGCAGCGGGAAACAACGAGAGGGTTAGTGCTTCATGGAGTCGAGGCATGCCGTTGACGGGTGGGGTCTTGTTCACCTGTACCGTCGAGGACGGGCACGAGCCGGGCGGATCCGAGAGGCCGCGGTGGTCGCGAACATGCTCTTGCTGGCCGTCGCATCGCTGGTGCTTGCTGCTGATGGCATTGGCTGCGACGTTTGCGGTCATCGAGCGTGCAGGCATGTGGGTCGCAGTCGGTAGCAGGGGTGAGGTTGCCTTGTGTCCGAACATCGGCTGGACGAACTGGCCGGGCACGGCGTCGGAACCTGCCTGCGGTGTTGATGATTCGTTGACGTCGAATGCCGCCGGTGTCGGTCTTGCGCTTCCAGTGGTGCAGGGCGTCGAGCCCGCGGATAGGTTGGGTGCATGCTGTCGTCTTCGTGATTTTACGCAACGTTCATGATTTGTCGATGCTTGCTGAAGTAAATCAGGTTGATGAGGCGAATATGAAAACCGAATTACTGGCCGAGGCGTTCGAGGTGATCGACGACCGCGGCGTCGGTCTCGTCGGGGGCGGCGCCCTCGACGAACGGGAACGCCGCCTGGTCATCGGCGCGGCGAACTACCACGCCTTGGTTCGGCGCGGTGCGGTGCTCCGCCTGACCGTCGTCCGGGCCCGGTACGGAGGCTACCCCTCACTCACCGACGAGCGCTGTCTGAACATCGGCTGGGCCGAGGATCGCGAGCCGGTCGGTTCGGTGGTCGTGCGGAGCCTGGTCACTCCCGAGGCCGGGGCTCCGGATCCGGGCAGGACGCAGGACCTCGTCATCGACGTAGGCGGCAAGCCCGCGACGCAGAACGGGTACCGCCAGCTCACCGGCCCGATCGGCAGGGCCAAGAAGCTGCTCCGGTCACGTGTCCCGTTCCAGTACGACCACCTGCGTCAACTGCGGACCGACGTCGTCGAACGGCGCAAAGGCGCCCATCAGTTGCCGCGGCACGTGACTGCGGGTGGCAACACGAACTACCGCCGCCAGGTCAGCACCGCCCGGCCCGCCATCCTGTTCGGCCTGCACTGGCTGGAGCTCGGCGGTGCGGAGCGCTGGGCGCTGGACTGCGTCCAGCTGGCCAAGGAACTGGGGTTCGTCTCGATCGTGGTCACCGACCGGGAGTCGAACCACCCGTGGATCACCCGGCCCGAGTTCGAAGACACGGTCGTCGTCCCGCTGACCCATCCGATCCGGCTGGGTACCGAATCCGCGCTGTTCGGCGGGTTGTTCTCGGCGTTCGACATCCGCGGCGTCCATGTCCACCACAACTCCTGGCTCTACGACCGGCTGCCATGGGTGAAGTCGGTCTGGCCGGACGTCCCGGTGGTTGACTCACAGCACATCCTCGAGTGGCGGACCGGCGGTTTCGTGGACCACGCCGTGCGGATGTCGGCGCTGATCGACACGCACCACGTGATCTCCCCGCAGCTGCGCGACTACCTCGTGCACCAGCAGGGTGTCGCGGCGGGCAAGGTTGTCCTCGCCACGCTCGCGGGTGCCACGACGGCCGGGATCACCCCCGACGCTGAGAAGACCGGGCCGTTCACCGTGACCTACATCGGCCGCTTCCACCAGCAAAAGCGCCCGCAGGTGTTCCTCAAGCTCGCCGCCGAGCTCAAGAAGTCTTCGCCGGTCCCGGCGCGGTTCATCGTGCACGGCGCGGGTGAGCTGGAGGACGAGATCCACGAGCTGCGCGACCGGCTGCGACTGGCCGACGTGCTCGAGGTCCGCGGACCGGGTCACCCGGTCAAAGCGACGCTGGCCGAATCCGACGTGCTGGTCGTTTCCTCGGAGAACGAGGGCCTGACCCTGACCACCTTCGAGGCCACCGCGGCCAGGATCCCCGTCGTCTCGGCCGATGTGGGCTCGCAGGCTTCGGTTGTCGCCGAAGAGCTGCTGTGCCCGCGGCACCCGTACGCCTTCGTCCGGCAGGCGGCCGAGCAGATCCGGACGATGATGTCCTCGCCGGAGCAGCACAAACGCTGGCTCGAAGAGCAGGCTGCGAAGAATGAGGCCTTCGCGAAATTGCCACGGGCCGAGGCCTGGGCCCGAGAGCTATATCAGGAGTGGAAAAAGTGAACAAGGTCGCAGCGGTCGTCGTTACCTACAACCGCAAGGACAAGCTCGGCAAGGTGCTCGAAAGCATCCTTGCCCAGAGTTGCGCCCCCGAGTGGGTGGTCGTCGTCGACAACGCGTCGACTGACGGCACCGACGAGCTCCTCGCGTCGTACGAGACCGACCGGCGGATCACCGTGCTGCGCCTGCCTGAGAACACGGGCGGCGCCGGCGGCTTCTCGGCTGGCATGACCAAGGCGTACGAGATGGGCGCCGACTTCCTCTGGATCATGGACGACGACTGCTACCCGCGGCCCGACGCACTCGAGGAGCTGGTCAACGGGCTCGACAAGGCCGAACAGACTCTCGGCCAGCAGCTGCCCTTCGCCTGCTCGGTAGTGAAGTGGACGGACGGTGGGATCTGCGAGATGAACAACCCCGGCACGACCTGGGACTGGGGCCGGCTGCTCTCGCTCGGGCAGCAGGCGGTGCTCGTCAACCACTGCTCCTTCGTGTCCGTGCTGGTTCCGCGGCGGACGGTTACCCGGTTCGGGCTGCCGCTGACCGACTATTTCATCTGGTTCGACGACATGGAGTACACCCTGCGCGTTTCCCAAGCCGGGCCCGGACTCCAGGTGCTGACCAGCGTCGTTGTACACGACCTTCCCGTGAATCAGGGGGTCAACTTCGGCCTGGTCACGAACCAGAACGTGTGGAAGTACGAGTACGGTGCCCGCAACGAGTTTTCGTACCGGCTGCACCACGAGAGCGCGTTCGCGGCCGCCGGGTTCGCCGGCCGTGTGCTCCGCGGTATGGCGCAAGGGCACGTTTCCCCGTCGTTGCGTCTGCGTGTCGTGAAGAGTCTCGTGCGCGGCGTGAAATTCAACCCGAAGCCGCGGTTTCCGCACTCGGTGCTCTGAAACCCTTGTGGCGTATCGGAATTCGGCGGAAGCACGAAGAGTCCGGTCTCTGGATCTTGCGGACCGCTTCCCCTCGATGAGGGTCTGAGAAGGGACATTTTCCATGCACGACGTCATTCGCCGGAGTCTGCGTGCCGATCGGCTCCGTAGATCTTTGCGTGACAAGGTTTCGCGGGCCATCGACGAAGCGGTGTACCGGCATTTCGCCGAGCAGTCTGCCAAGCTGGACGCGTTGAGCCGCGACGTCGCCGAATTGCGGCGGCAGCTACCCGCCGAGACGAGTGGCCAGGCCCAACGGGTGATCGAGCACCTCGCCGACGTCGAGCACCGCGCGCGGCGCGACTTGATGTTCGCCGGCGAGGCCGAGGCGGCGCACCAAAGCGCCTTGTTCGTCCGCGACCACATGAAGGCCGCCCGCGCGTTTCCCTCGCCGCACAGCACGCTGGAGCACGCGTTGACGCTCGCTCCCGAGGGCGGCCTGGCGCTCGAGTTCGGGGTGTACTCCGGAACCACGCTGAAGATCATCGCGAACGCCCGCGGCGGCGAGTCGGTATACGGGTTCGACTCGTTCGCTGGGCTGCCCGAGACTTGGCGCTCGGGCTATCCCGCTGGAACCTTCGGCGTGGAGACCCTGCCCGAGGTGCCGGGAGCCGACCTGGTCGTCGGTTGGTTCGACGACGTGCTCCCCGGCTTCCTCCAGGCGCACTCCGGGCCGGTGGACTTCCTGCACGTGGACTGCGACCTCTACTCCTCGGCGAAGACCGTCCTCGGACTCGTCGGGCCGCGGCTGCGTCCGGGGTCGATCGTGGTGTTCGACGAGTACTTCAACTATTCCGGCTGGCAGGAGCACGAGCACCGGGCGTGGGTGGAGCATGTCGAGGAGACCGGGCTGCGGTTCGAGTACCAGGCTTACACGATCGATCACGAGCAGGTTGTCGCGCAGGTGGTGGGCTGACGGCCTTCCAAGACCTCGTTGGTGGCCGAATGATCGGCAGCCACGGAATTCCCGATGTATGCGAGCTGGCGTGCCGTTCGAAACCGGAGCTGTCGCCGAGCTTGAGAGAGGAACCCGGTAAATGAACGCGGCGATATCCGAATTGGGTCGGGGGCACGTCAGGTCGAGCGAACTTTCCCGATCCGCGAGGGAGAACCGGATCTCCGGATTTACGATCGCCTGGCTGCTGTTGGTCGCCGTTGTCTCGACGGGCATGTTCTGTGTCGTCAAGGACGGCCTGATCGACGACACCTACATCACGTTGGCAAGCGCGCGTAACCTCGCACTGCACGGACACTGGGGCATGATCCCCCAGGAGACTGCCAACTCGGCAACGTCGCCGCTGAACGTGCTGCTCCTCGCGGCCGCCACGGCCGTCTTGCGGATCGCCGGTGGTGAGCACACTGTAGTTGCGCTGGGTGTGCTGTTCGTCGGCTGCATGGTCGTCATCGCATGGGGCTGGTTGCGGCTGTCTCGTGCGCTGCACCTGGCCACGTGGGTCTCGGGCCTCGGCACGCTGGTCGTTCTGGTCAACCCGTTCGTGCTGTCGGCCACCGGGCTGGAAGTGCACTTGATAGCCGCCGTGCTGGTCATGCTGGGCGCGATGGCGGCCGAGGGGCGGCCGGTTATGTACGGTGTCGTCAGCGGCATCGCCTTGGTGACCCGGCTCGACCTGGTTATCTTCGTGTTGCTGATCGCGCTTGCGACGCCGGCGATCCGCCGTCGGCTGGGCTGGGTGTTGGTGGCGCTTGGGGTCGTCGGCCTGCCGTGGTATGTGTTCAGCTGGCTGGTTATCGGATCGGCCATTCCCGACACGTTCGTGATCAAGACCCTCCAACATTCGTTCGCAGGCGTCACTTACGTCGACGGCCCCAACTTCTACCTCTACAACCGACGACACTTCTGGCCGACCCTATGGTCGTTCCTGCCGGCCGCGTTCGGCGCGATCGCACTACTTGCATGGTTTTGGGTCCGCCGCCCGACGCGTCTATGGCCACTGGCCGCACTCGGTCTCGGTGGCGGCGTCTACTACGTGGCGTACTCAGTCATGGGTGTGCCGCCCTACCAGTGGTACTTCGTCGCCCCGATCGTGGCGCTGAGCATGTTCGCCGTCGGCGCGCTGGGCGCACTCGGACGTGTCGCTAGTGGCCGTCCGAACCTGGCCCGCCGTTGGCTTACCGGTAGTGGTGTCGTGCTGATGGTCGCGGTGATCGCTGGCGCAGGCACCATCGATGTCCGGCATGGCATTCCGTGGCGGACCACGCCGGTCTTCGGAAACTGGGCCACACCGGCGGACTACGCGGCGGTCGGCCTCGCGCTGCATCAACGGATCGGCGACGCGACCGTCGAGGCGCCCGCGGAGATCGGCACGCTCGCCTATTACTGCGATTGCGCGATCGTCGACCCATTCTCTGACGGTGGACGTACCAGCGAGCTGATCGAGAAGCGTATTGACCAGGCCGGCCCGTTCAGCAGGTTTATCCTGCGCATGAACTACCTGTGGTTGGTTCGCGGACGGCTGCCGCGTCCTGCCCAGTACAAGCTGACATGGCTAGAGGGTCCTGGTTCCGGTCCGGACGTCTGGCAGGTCTGGTCACCGGCTACCGGCATCGGCCATCTCGTCCTCACATCTTTGCCTTGATCGCTGGGGAGTTCGTTGTGAGGACGCTCATCAAGACCGAAAGGCATCTGAGTTCATGACGGAAAAAGTCGCGTGCCACCCCGTCCCCGCCGACGACCCGGTAGCACCACACGTGTCGAGCCCAGCGACGTCCCGTACGGGTCGGATCCGCGCTTGGGCTACCCAGGACTTCCCGTGGGCGCTGCTGCTGGCCGTCGCCGCGGTGTCGGCCGCCGTCTTCGTCGTCGTCCGCGAAAGCGTGATCGATGACGCCTTCACGACGCTGGCATACGTCCGCAATTTCGTCGAACACTTCCATTGGGGGTTGATCTCGGCGGAGACGGCGAACACCGACACGTCGCCACTCAACGTTCTGCTGTTGTCGGCCGGTGCCACTGTGACCCGCGTGGCTGGCGGCGACGCACACCCGGTCGCCGGGCTTGGTCTGGTGTTCGTCGGCTGCATCGTCGTGATCGCATGGGGTCTTTGGCGGATCGCCCGCGTACTGGGCCTGCCGGCCGCGGCGACGGCGCTGGTCGGCAGCGGACTGGTGCTGTTCAACCCGCTGCTGCTGTCGTCGACAGGGCTGGAAGTACATCTGATGGCGGCGCTGATCGTCCTGCTGCTGATGGCCGCGATCGAGGCGCGGCCGCTGCTGTTCGGTGTGCTGGCCGGCTTGGCCCTGCTCGCCCGGCTCGACCTGGTCCTCTTCGTGGTGGTGCTGGCGTTGGCCGCGCGACCGATTCGCCGCGCATTGTTGCGCGTCGTGCCGGTGACGGTACTCGTCGCGCTGCCGTGGTTCCTTTTCAGCTGGTTCGCGCTCGGCTCGGCCATTCCGGATACGTTCGTCATCAAGTCGCTGGAGCACGACTTGCTCCCGGGCGTCTATACCTACGCCCCAGGCCCGTTCCAATACGCCGAGCGATTCGGGTGGCCAGTCACCTCCGTCTCGTTCGCCCCCGCAGCCATCGGTCTTGGGGTGCTCGCGCTGTGGCTGGTTTGGCGGATGGTGGACCGCCGCGCCGCCGCGGCGAGGTTCGGCCTGGTCGCGGCGGTCGGCGTCAGCGGCGTTATCTACTACATCGCGTACTCGGTGATGTACATGCCGTCGTACCACTGGTACTACGGCGCGCCGATCGTCGCACTTTCAGTGGTGCTCACCATGGGGATCGGGTATGGACTGTCCGCGGCCAAGCCGCGCGGCGCGAAACGGGCGCTGCTTCTGGTGCCGACCGTGGCTGTGGCCGCGTCCGCTGTCATCGGCAGCGCGGGTTTCGACGCTGACCACGGTGTTCCTTGGGGTACGCCGCCGATATACACCAACTGGGCAACCCCGGCGGACTATGCCCGCGTCGGCAAGGAAGTCGGGGAACTCGTCGGCAGCAACACCGTCGAGGCCCCGCCGGAGATCGGTGCGTTGGCATACTTCTGCGAATGCGCGATCGTGGACCGGTTCTCCGATCCGGGCCGGGTGCTTCCGCTGATCAACTACAAGATCGCCGAGTCCGGCGCGGTCGGCTCTACGCTGCTGCGGTGGAACTACCTCTGGCTGGACTGGAATCGCCAGCCGCGGCCAGTCGACTATCGGCTGGTGTACACCAAGACGCCCCAGCCTGGCCCGCCCACCTGGAAGGTCTGGTCGCCTCCGATGGGAGAAGGCTTTCTGCAGCTCCTTCTTGCGCCGGACGGCAGGGCAGGCTCATGCGCGACCGCGTTCCAAGGGGCCTGGGCGTGTCCGCCTGTTCAGCCCGGTGCGGCCGGCTGGTGAGAGTCATCATGGAGCGCGTCACCGGGCTGCGGATCCAGTGTCGGGGTTGCGGCGAGGTTGTGGATCGAGTTCGGCCTCGGCACGTCGAGTTGACAAATAGATGTGTCCGCGACAGCTTCCGTCGTCCATTTCCGCGCCGGGCCTGGCGCCGGACCGATGTGAGAGGTTCAGTCTTTCGATGACAAACAAACGTGCTGTTTCTGGGCAGTGGGCGCCGACGGCGCAAGGCAGTGGTGCACAGGGACGAAGCCGGCGAGCTGCGGCAGCAAAACCGGGCGAGATCCTTCCATTGACCGGAATCCGCATTTTTGCGGCCATGGCGGTCGTGTTCTTCCACATGCGCGGGAATCTGAAGGACGAGTTTCCTTCTGTGCTGCGCTGGGTCAGCCCGGTTCTCGACCACGGTGACCTGGCCGTGGACCTGTTCTTCTCGCTGAGCGGTTTCTTGCTGGCCTGGAACTACGTGGCCCGCATCGGGGATCACCTCCCCGCGAAAGAGACCGCGAGGTACTTGTGGAGCAGGCTGGCGCGGGTCTGGCCGGTCTACTTCATCACCCTCACCATCGCGATGCTGTGGCACGGTTTCACTGTGTTGCACGGTCCGGATCCGGTGGCCCCCAAGGACTTCACGCCGCTGAGCTACCTGCGACAGCTGTTCATGGTGGTCATGTGGACCGAGCCCGACAACAACCGGGTGACTTGGGATGGCCCGGCCTGGTCGGTCAGCTGCGAATGGCTGGCGTACCTGCTGTTCCCGCTGCTTGCTCTGCTGTTGTTCCGGCTGGCCGCCGTCCTGCGGGTACGGCATCTGATCATGTACACGCTGCTACTGCTGGGCCCGGTCGTCGTGCTGGCCTGCGCGAGCAAGAACCTGTACATTCCGTACCTGTGGGTCCTGCGGCTGCTCGGCGCGTTCGTCGGAGGCGGCGTTGCCGCGATGATCGTCCGGCGGATTCCGAGGACGGCGCGTAACGGGTGGTGGGCGAGCCGCGCGACCGAGGCGGTCCTGATCGCAATCGTTGCGTATCTGTATCTGATCAAACTGGTGGATCGACCGCAGTACTACCCAGTCGTGCTGTTCCTGTTCGTGCCGCTGATCGCCGCGTCGGCGATGGCCACCGGCGGTGTTGCGCGGGTGCTGTCTTCGCGGGCGATCGTTCGTGGTGGGCACATCTCGTACAGCGTGTACCTCGTCCACATGCTGCTGATCGAGCCGATCTGGTGGGCGCAGAACGTATGGCCGAAGACGTTCGCGCCACACACGCTGCTGGTCGAAGGGCTCTTTCTCAGCGTACCGGTGGTCGCATTGGCGCTGTCGTACCTGATGTGGAGGTTCGTGGAGGAGCCCGCGAGGCGGGCGATGACCGCGATGGTGAAGCGTCGCCGGCCACCCGTGAGCCATGGTACCGACGGGGCGGCAACGAACGGCAACGGGTCAGCGGGCAGAGGGGTGCAGGGTGACGGTTCGCTCGGAAAGCGGCCCGTCGCGCCG
Organism: Amycolatopsis sp. SID8362; assembly: GCF_010550475.1. NCBI lineage: Bacteria > Bacillati > Actinomycetota > Actinomycetes > Pseudonocardiales > Pseudonocardiaceae > Amycolatopsis > Amycolatopsis sp. SID8362. The sequence goes on along the minus strand of NZ_JAAGNB010001713.1, from coordinate 526 downwards.
GGTTCGGTCCGATGAACACGATTCGGGGCGTCGCGATGCGCAACTACCGTGCCCGCGTCTCCTACTGGGTGTGACACATGGTCTCCATTGACGTTCAGAACGCCTTCGTCGACTTCCCGATCTTCGACGCCAAGACCCGCTCGATGAAGAAGAAGGTCCTCGGCAAGGTCGGCGGCAAGATCGGCACCGACACCAAGGTGCCGATCATCGAAGCGCTGCACGACGTGACGCTTTCGCTGCGCGAAGGCGACCGGGTCGGCCTGGTCGGCCACAACGGCGCGGGCAAGTCCACGCTGCTGCGGCTGCTCGCCGGGATCTACGAGCCGACGCGCGGTTCCTCTCGGATCGAGGGCAAGATCGCCCCGGTCTTCGACCTCGGCGTCGGCATGGACCCCGAGATCTCCGGCGAGGAGAACATCATCATCCGCGGCCTCTTCCTCGGGATGACGGCCAAGGAGATGGAGAAGCGCGTCGACGACATCGCGGAGTTCACCGAGCTCGGCGACTACCTCCAGATGCCGCTGCG
>NZ_JAAGNB010001852.1:0-1081 GCF_010550475.1 Amycolatopsis sp. SID8362 | reverse complement strand
CGGTGTCCGTGTTCCGGCCCGGAGTGTCGGAGCTGCTGGCTCGACGGCTCTGAACGCGCAAGGCCACAATGGAGCCCATGGTCACCGGTGACGAGGTACGGGCCTTCGCGGCCACGCTCCCCCGCGCGTATGAAGCGATCGTGCGCGACCGGGTCAAGTTCCGCATCGGGCAGATCGTCTTTCTCGCGCTGTCGCGGGACGAAACCCTGATGGGCTTCGCCTTCCCGCGCGAGCAACGCGACGCGCTGATCGCGGGCGAGCCGGAGAAGTTCCTGCTGCCCGAGCCGTCCGACCTGCGGTTCCGCTGGGTGCGCTGCCGGCTGGCCGCGATCGACGCCGATGAGATGCGCGAACTCGTCGTCGAGGCCTGGCGGATGTGCGTGCCGAAGAAGGTGTCGAGCGCCTATCTGGACACCCACCCCCTCTGAGCGCGGGCTTCGGCCTCGGCGAGTGCCTTTCCCGTCACCACGAAGAGCCCGGCGGCCACCCCGAATGCCGGCACGGCCATCACGGCGAAGACCGCGTGCAGCCCGAACGCCTGCGCGAGCGCGCCGCCGGCCAGCGCGCCGAGCGACTTCGTGCCCCACGCGACGAGCCGGTGGCTGCTGGTGAGGCGGCCGAGCAGGCGGTCCGGCGTGATCCGCTGGCGCAGGGACACCATCACCACGTTCGAGACCAGGATCGCCGCGCCGCCGGCGAAGAACGCCGCGCCCACGACGTACGGGTTCGCGGTGACGGCGAGCACGCCGACCGGCAGCCCGCCGGCGAGCCACGACACCCAGAGCGCGCGGACGCGGCCGAGCCGGCGTTCCACCGCTTCGGCGAGCAGCGAGCCGGCCAATCCGCCGGCGGCGATCATCGCCGTGAGCAGCCCGAAAGCCGGCCCGGACAGCCCCATCGCCGAGCCGGGGCCGACCGCGTGCAGGACCAGGACCGCGAACGTCGCCCCGGTGGCGAAGTTGAACGTGGCGACCATCAGGGAGAACGTCCGCAGGATCCGGTGGCGCACCAGGAACCGCAGGCCTTCGGCGATGTCCGCGCGGAGGGTGGCGGGCTCGTCCCCGCGCGGGACCCGGTACGA
>NZ_JAAGNB010001794.1:0-1539 GCF_010550475.1 Amycolatopsis sp. SID8362 | reverse complement strand
GGGGGCGGTCGCGGGTGGTGTCTTCGGTGCGGGTGCCCAGGGTGGCGGATCGGCGGCCGCGGGTGCGGTCGTCCGCGGCGGGGTCGGCGGGCTTGCCGGGGCGCGGCTCGGCGGTGGGGGAGGTCTTGCTCGCGGGGTGCGTGGTGTCGCGGTTGCCGGTAGTCTGGCCGGGGCGGGCGCGGCTTGCGTTCCCGGCGGCGAGTGCAGCCTCGCGGGCGCCGGTTCGGTTCGTGCCATCGCCCTCGCCGGTTCGGCGCCTGCCGGCGCGTGCACCGCCGCCCGAGTCGCCATCGCTGGTCCGGGTCGCGTCGCCGGCGGCCTTCCCCGCCCCTTCCTCGTCGTCCTTCGGGGCCTGTGCCGGGTCCGAGTTGGGTTTGGGTGTGAATCCATGTGCCGCCCACACCTCGTAGTCGCCCCACCCGCCGAACGACAGGGCGGCTGATCCGAGCTTCGCGCGGCGGCGATCGTGGGAGTTTTTCATGTTCGCGGCCTCGAAACCGGTCGGGCGGGGTGTCGAGTCACCTTCACCCACGGCCCCGGCGGGGTGTCAAGTCACTTTGCCTTAATGTAGGGATTTCTGGGTCTTCGTGGGTAGTGCGTTGTCGGCAGGGGCCAACCGCAGACAAAACGAAGGTGCTGGGCTTGTTAAACCAACATTGGTCGTCTTAGGCTGGAGAGCCACGTCACCTTCCGGTACACCGCCGGGGGAGTGACAGAAAGCAGCCGCTGTGGGGCGGAGGGTGATGGTGGTGCCCGGACCAGGGAGTGCCGGATCCGCGTGGCCGGTCGCACTTGTCCTGCCCTCCGCGGACACCGTCGGCGTGACCACCGCCGGCGCACCCGCGCCCGTGCTGACCGTTCCCTGGCTCGGGGAGCGGGACGACCGCTCGCGCCGCACCGCCGAAACGCGGCTGGTCGAGCGGGAAGACGAGATCGCCGTGCTGCGCCGGGGGATTCGCGGGGTGCTGGCCGGGCGGTCGGGTCAGGTGACCGTCGTCGGGCCGCGCGGGGCGGGGCGCAGCGCGTTGCTCGCCGCCGCCGTGCGGGAAGCCAGGGTGGCCGGCGTGATCACCGCCTTCGCCTCCTGCTCGCCCGGGGAATCGGCCGTGCACCGCGGCGTCATCAACCGGCTCTTCGCCGACATCGCCGACGCCGACTGCCGGCTCGACGGCGGGCCGCGGTCCTGCGGCCGCGCCTCGGCCGAGCGGTCCATCCCGACCCTGTGCGGCGATTTCGTGGGCGTCGCCAGCCAGGGGCCGCTGCTGATCGCCGTCGACGACGCCCAGTGGGCGGACCCCGGTTCGAAAGCCTGGCTCGAAGCCATGGAACACCGGCTGCAGCAGGCGCCGATGCTGCTGGTGCGGTCCGTGCTCGCCACCGGGGAGCACGCGGCCGTGCCCGGCGGGGACACCGTCGCCGTCCGGCTGCTCAGCGAGGACGGCCTCCGGCAGCTGGTCGCCGACCGCTTCCCCGGCAGCCTGCCCGATCCGCGCTTCACCGCGGGCCTGCACCGCCTCACCGGCGGGCGCCCCGCGCTCG
>NZ_JAAGNB010001747.1:0-881 GCF_010550475.1 Amycolatopsis sp. SID8362 | reverse complement strand
TGGGGCCGCTGTCGGGGGAGCGGCCCCGGTCGGGCCCGGCCGCCGCCGCGAGCCGGCTCCCCCTTGGAGCGGGCGGCGGGCTCGGACCCGGGTCGAGGTCAGTCCCAGATCTGGACCGCGCGGACGAGGAAGGGCGCGTTCGGCACGAACGTGCCACCACCCGGGTAGGTGATGAAATCGCCCTCGGTCGAGCATTCCTCGTCCTGGTACACCGTGACGTCACGGCTCATCAGATTCGCGAACGACGACCCCGCGAATCCTTCGGGCAGCGGAATGCATTCCCCGGGATTCGCGGTGCGCAGGTCGAATCGTTGGGACTCGCCGCCGTAGGCGTCGGCCGACCACAGGCAGAACTCGCCCTTCTGGCAGGTGGGATCCGGCGGCGCGGAAGCGGCCTGCGCCGCTCCGGCGCTGGTCAGCAACCCGAGCACGGCCAGGACGAGCAACTGCGGGAGCCGGGAACGGAGACGGCCTGAAGACATGGTGGTTTCCCCTCTGGAAGTCGCGGCACCGGGGCCGCGGTGAACGTGTGATTCAAGATTGGCTCGCCGGGGAACGGTTGTCAGCCAGAGATTTCGATTCTGTGGACAACTCGGGGGAGCGCGCGCGGTTGTCCACATGGCCGCCGCGAGGGCTTGCGGGCGGGGCGTTCCGGTGTTATGCGCGCCGTGTCAAGCTGGGACCGCGAAGGGGGGAACCATGCGGGATCGGGTCGCGGTGTTCACCGTGTTCGCCCTCAACGGCCTGGCGATCGGCTCCTGGGCGACGCGCACGCCCGCGCTGGCCGCCCAGGTGCACGCCTCACCCGGCGTTTTCGGGCTCGCGCTGCTCGGCGCCAGCGTCGGCATGCTCGCGGCCGCCTCGGCGGCCGGGCGGGTCGT
>NZ_JAAGNB010001692.1:0-966 GCF_010550475.1 Amycolatopsis sp. SID8362 | reverse complement strand
GCGCTGCCCGGCGGCGGCTGGCTGCTCACCGTCGTCCCGCGGACCGCGCCCGGCGACCCGGCCACGACCGAGCTGCTGACCTGGACGCGGACCATGGCGACGACCATCGGCGGCCCGGACGCGCACGTCGGCGGCCTCGTCGCGACCCAAGCCGACTTCTCGGCGGCGATCACCGCCCGGCTGCCCGTGTTCCTGGCCAGTGTCGTCGGGATCTCGGTACTGCTGCTCGCCTGGGTGTTCCGCAGCGTGCTCATCCCGCTGACGGCCGCGGTGATGAACCTGCTGACCGCGGCCGCGACGACGGGGGCGGTGGTCCACACCTTCGGCGCCCCGATCGAGCCGTACCTGCCGGTGTTCCTGTTCGCCGGGCTGTTCGGGCTGTCGATGGACTACGAGGTCTTCCTCATCGCCCGCATCCAGGAAGCCTGGCGCCGCCACGGCGACACCCGCGCCGCGGTCGTCGACGGCGTCGCGGCGACCGGCCGGACCATCACCGCCGCCGCGCTGATCATGGCGCTGGTGTTCGTGTCGTTCGCGTTCGTCGACGCCCGTGTCGTGCGGGAGGCGGGCGTCGGGTTGACCGTCGCCGTGCTGCTGGACGCGGTCGTCGTCCGGTGCGTGCTCGTGCCGGCGGTGATGGCTCGGTTCGGGGCGGCGAACTGGTGGTTCCCGCGCCGGCGGCGCGTTGCCACCCGTGAGCTGGCGGGGAGCGTGCGATGAAGACACTCGTGCTGCTCGCGCTCGGCGCGTTCGTCACCACGCTCGACAACACCATCGTCGCCGCCGGGGCGCCGTCGATCGGCCGCGACCTCGGGCTCGACCTCGGGGCGCTGCAGTGGATCGCGCTCGGCTACATGCTCCCGTTCGCCGGGTTGCTGCCGGCCGGGGGCGCGCTGGTGGACCGCTGGGGACCGCGCCGGACGCTGGCCGCCGCGCTGCTCGCGTTCGGCGTCGGTGCGGCGGCCG
>NZ_JAAGNB010001635.1:0-3777 GCF_010550475.1 Amycolatopsis sp. SID8362 | reverse complement strand
GCGCGTGGTGGCCGGCTTGGCGGCGGCCGCCCGCGTGGTGCGGGTGGTGGTGGCCTTGGCCGGGGCCGCGGCGGCCTTGGTGGCGGTCGCGCGGGTCGCCGTGGCGGCGGTGGCGCGCTTGACCGGGGTGGCCTTCGGCAGCTTCTTGGCGCCGCCGATGACGTCCTTGAAGGTGGTGCCAGGACGGAACGCGGGCACGTTGGTCTTCTTGACGCGCACGGCCTCGCCGGTACGCGGGTTGCGCGCGGTGCGGGCGGCACGGGCACGCTTCTCGAACACACCGAAACCGGTGATGTTGACCTTCTCGCCCTTGTTGACCGTCCGGATGATGATGTCCACCAGACCGTCGACGGCCTGCGAAGCCACCTTCTTGTCGCCCAGGCGCTCCGACAGCGCCTCGATCAGCTGGGCCTTGTTCGTCATTCCAGTCCTCCGTAGCGGAACTAGCGTCTGGCCCATAACGGCCAACGTCACACAGAGTATTACTCAGAAGGCCCAGATTCAAACGAGGGTGGCGACGAACTCTCTTGCGTTGTCGGGGAAACAGCGGCAACAACACCGCCGTCGAGTCCCACCTGGACACACACGCACAGCACGAACGTCCACCTGACCTGCACATACGCCACCACATTCACCCACGGTCCATAGAGGACACAGACAGCGGTTCGCTCACCTGTTCGACGTCGGTGCCGGGGAAAAACCGGCTGCGGCTCAACAACTACCGGCACCTGAGCAGCCCGGCAACGAGCCCACCAAGACGTTCGTCTCTTCATCCAGTTCCACGGCGAGCTACGGGTCGACCCGTGTGTGAGCGACGTCGACGATCGCATCGGCCATCTCCCGCTGCAGCCAGGAACTCCACGGGTACCGGTCCGCCGGGACAGTGGTGAGCGGGGATCGAAAACTCTGACCGGGCGAGCCCACACCACGCAAGGTGGTGGAGGTTCGTCCAGTCGTTGCCGAGGCCCTCGGACACGTGGTAGCCGCCGTGCCTCGCGTCGACGTTGGAGACGTAGAGCTCGCCGTCGGCATCACGGCCGAGCCAGGTCCGGAGCCGGGAGATGTACCCCCTGCCGGGTGGCGGCCGACCACGCCCCAGGCATCCATGCCCAGCTGCTGGGGGATCTCTCGTCCGCGGCCACTCCCGGTGCAGGGCGAGGTAGGCAGCCAGTTCGGTGAGCCAGTTGCCTTCCACCACCCGCGGATCCACGTCGGCCAGCCGCGGCCTGTTCCGGCTGCTCTGCGGCAGATTCACAGATGACTCGCGCAGGAACATCGGTGCCCTGGAGCGGAACGTTCCGGTAGTCCCCAGCCGCAACCTGGCTGGCCTCGTCAGCCGAGGCGAGCGCTTTCACGAGCTCATTAGGAGTGCTGCCACCCCGGTAGCGCGGCTCGCCGTGACGTTTCCGACGGGTAGCAGCGGGCGTTGGCTCAGCCCTCGGCGAGGGTGCGGTGGAACCGCTCGATCTTGCCGTTCGACTGTGGCCGGTAGGGCCGGGTTCGTTTCGGGGTGATGCCCAGCTCGGCGCAGGTGTCGTGCCAGGCGCGGGAGCGATGCGCCGAGCCGTTGTCCGAGAGCACTCGTTCGACGGTGACGCCGAGGTCAGCGAACCAGGCGGCTGCCCGGCGCAGGACCGCGGTGGCGGCGGTTTCGTCGGGGTGCACGAACGCGGTGCCGGTGCGGGCGTGCCGGTCGGTGCTCCAGGTTCCGGTGCGTCGCGAGGTCACCGACCGGTTCTTGTCGCCTTGCTGTTTGCCGACGTAGCGCCAGCCGCCGCCGTCGGGGATTTTGGCGAGCTTGGTGACATCGACGTGGATCAGCGAGCCGGGGTGGTCGTGTTCGCAGCGGCGCAGCGGTTCGCCGATGCCCCGGTCGACGTGGGTGAGGCGGTTGATCCGGCAGCGCACGAGTACGGCGTGCACGGTCGATGCTGGGATCCCGAGGCGGCCGGCGATCTGGACCGGGCCCAGCCGGTGCCGCCACCGCAGTCGCACGATCGCCCGCACCAGGTGCTCGGGGGTGCGGGCCGGGCTGCGGTGCGGACGGCAGCTGCGGTCGGTCATCCCGGCGGCGTCTTCGCGGCGGTAGCAGTCGGCCATTTTCGCGGGGGGGGTGTGGCGGCGACCATGAACGTCTTCGCGGCTTGGGTGCCGGTCCAGCCCTGTTCGACGATCTGGCGGGCGAGCCGGAGTCGGGTGCGGCCCGTGATGTTCACGGTCGCGGACCTGATCACAGCAGCAGCCCGGGTGGCCCGCAAGAAGTCGACCGTAGGCTGAAGCTTTCGGGAAACGCCGGAGCCGGCCGGGCATTGCCTGGTGGTTTTCGGCGTTTCGCTACGGCATCGGTGTCGAAGCCCGTGACGGCTGGCTCGCGGCGATCCAGAAATTCCGCGCCGGGATGGCTTGACGACAGGTCAGTGGCGCGGCTCCCAAACGCCGGCGAAGCTCCCACAGCTGATCCAGGCTCCGCTCAGCGACTCCCGAATCCTCTCCTCCACTCCGGTGTAGGCGAAGGTCGGCGCGTCGGATGCGATGGCGGCGGGCACCGGGCGGCCCTCGGTCAGCGCGGTCCCCTTGACGGACCGGGAAGAGCACGAGGTAGTCCCCTTCCCGGTCGAGGCGTTTCGCCGCGCCGACCATCCTTTGTGGAGCATCTCCGGTCAGCTCCATCGGGAGCGGCCATTCCATCGGAAAGGGATTGCGCACCCCGAACACGGGGGCCACAAACGCGTTGTCGGGCAGGAACGCCACCCGCGAAGCCGGATAGCGAGCCATGCAGTCACGGATCTGCGCCACGTAAGTGTGGACGCTGGGATTTGTCCGCACACCACGCATCGCCGGAGCGACGTCACCAAGGCTTGCTGTCAGCTCGCCCTGCGGCCGGTCGGCATACGGCGCCTTGTCGTGTGCGGCCATGACCTGAACCGCGACGAGACCGAAGCCGAGGACACCGAGTACGCCGCCAGAGATCGCCCGCACTTTCGGTAGCTCGTCACCTACGGCCAGTGCCACGGCCTCCAACGTCCCGAGCACGAAGACACCGGTGATCAGGCCCGGCATCGGATAGCCCCCACGACAGGCTGGCCATCCGCCCCAAGAGCGCAACTAGCAAGTACGGGTCTGCCCAGGGTCTGGTTGACACCTCACCTGTGAGGCTTCGGCCTCGCCTGGAAGGATGTCATCGTGCCCAAGCCCTACCCCCGCGAGTTCCGTGACGACGTCGTCGCCGTCGCTCGCCGCGGCGAGACCCCGTTGAAGCAGGTCGCCAAAGACTTCGGGATCTCCGAATCGTGCCTGGCCAACTGGCTGCGCGCGGCCGACGTCGAGGACGGCACCCGGCCCGGAGTGACCCGGGAGGAGTCCGCCGAGCTACGCGAGCTGCGTAAACGCAACCGGCTGCTGGAGCAGGAGAACGAGGTCCTGCGCAAGGCCGCGGCCTACCTGGCGCAGGGCAATCTGCCGGGAAAATAGCCTTCCCGCTCGTCCGTGAACTGGCCGCGGCCGGCGCCCCCGTGCGGGTGCCGGCCGCGGTGACGTGCAGGGTGCTGGGGATCTCCCGGCAGGCCTACTACCAGTGGTGCGCTGCCCCGGTCTGTCAGCGGGACTTCGACGACGCGCATCTGATCAACGCCGCGCTCGAGATCCATGCCGACGATCCGGCCGATGGGTACCGGTTCATCGCTGACGAACTCGCCCGCCGCGGGTTCACTGCCTCGGAGAACCGGGTGTGGCGGATCTGCTCGATGCAGAAGATCTTCTCGCTGCACGCCAGGAAGA
>NZ_JAAGNB010001587.1:0-806 GCF_010550475.1 Amycolatopsis sp. SID8362 | reverse complement strand
CGCGGGCAGGACCTCGGTCAGCGCCGCGCCGTCGACCTCGAGCCGCGCGGCCAGCGCGTCGAAGTCCTCGCTGTCGACCGCGGCCCAGAACCCGGCGTCCTCGGCGCCCGCCGCGTCCGCCGGGCCGGCCTGCTCCGGGTCGGGCCAGTAGAACTCGCGCTGGAAGGCGTAGGTGGGCAGGGCGATCCGGCGCGCGCCGGTGCCGGCGAACACCGCCTCCCAGTCCGGGCGGATCCCGCGCACGTGCAGCTCCGCCAGTGAAGTGAGGAACCGGTCCGTGCCGCCTTCGTCGCGGCGCAGCGTGCCGGTGACGACGGCACGGGCGCCGGCCTCCTCGACGATGTCCTGCACCCCGACGGTGAGCACCGGGTGCGAGCTGACCTCGACGAAGGCCTGGAAGCCCACGGCCAGCAGCTCGCGGATGGCCGGCTCGAACCGGACGGTGGCGCGCAGGTTGCGGTACCAGTAGCCGGCGTCCATCGCGGTGGTGTCGAGCCAGTCGCCGGTGACCGTGGAGAAGAACGGGATGTCGGCCGCGCGCGGCCGGACGGCGGCGAGCCGGCTGCGCAGTTCGCCTTCGAGCTGTTCGACCTGCGCGGAGTGCGAGGCGTAGTCGACGTCGATCCGGCGGGCGCGGACGCCTTCGCCGGTCAGCTCGGCCAGCAGCGCGGCCAGCGCCGCGGGGTCGCCGGCCACCACGACCGACCGGGGCCCGTTGATCGCGGCGACCGAGACGCCGTCGCCGTAGGGGGCGATGCGGGCTTCGACGTCGGCGGCGGGCAGCGAGACCGACATCATCCCGCCCG
>NZ_JAAGNB010001542.1:0-4036 GCF_010550475.1 Amycolatopsis sp. SID8362 | reverse complement strand
CCGTCGACGTCCAGGAGCACGAAGCGGCCGGGGTATTCCGACTGGGCCGAGCGGATCAGACCCCAGGCCGGAGCTTGGGCCAGGCCGGGCACCGGGTCGCCGGGCAGCGCGGCGAGGGCGCCGGTGGTGAGCACGACCAGCCGGGCGGCGGCGAACCGCTCGTCCGCCAGCCACTCCTGCGCGGTCGCGAGGACGTGCGCGGCGACGGCGTGCGGATCGGTGCCGGTGACCGGCAGGACGACTGCGGCAGGCACCTCGGCGAGGTCCGCCAAAGACCCGGGCAGCCAAGCGAATCCGGGAACGTCGCCGGTCGCAGTGACCGGTGTCCACTCCGCACGGAAGAGGGCGTCCGGCACGTCGTCCACTGTGGACGCGACCTGGAACGCCAGCGACCCGATGCGCGCCACCGGCTGCCCGGCCGGGTCGGTGGCGACGACCGACACCGCGTTCGGACCGGCCTGGCTGAGCCGCACGCGCAGGGCGGTGGCGCCGGCGGCGAACAGACTGACGTCGGTGAAGGCGAACGGGAGCCTGGCCTGTCCGTCGTCGGGGAAGAACCCGCCGAGGCCGAGGGCGTGCAGGGCGGCGTCGAGCAGGGCGGGGTGCACGGCGAACGCGTCGGTGCCCGGCAGTTCCACCTCTGCGAAGACGTCGCCGTCGAGCCGCCAGGCCGCGCGCAGGCCGCGGAAAGCGGGCCCGTAAAGGTAACCAGCGTCGGCGAGCGCGGTGTAGTGGGCCTCGACGTCGAGCGCTTCCGCGCCGGCGGGCGGCCACTCCAGCGTTTCGGGTTCCGGTGCGCCGGGCGCGAGGACGCCCTGGGCGTGCCGGGTCCAGCGGGCGCCGGGCCGGTCCGGGCGGGAGCTGATCGTCAGGCCGCGGCGGCCGTCCTCGCCCGGCGCTTCGACGGCGACCTGCAGCTGGACACCGCCGGTGGCGGGCACGGCGAGCGGCGTGCCGAGGGTGAGTTCTTCGACGGCGCCGCAGCCGGTGTGGTCGCCGGCGTGGATCGCGAGTTCGGCGAACGCGGTGCCGGGCAGGAGGGCGGTGCCGAGGACTTCGTGGTCGGCGAGCCAGGGGTGGGTCTGGCGGGACAGCCGTCCGGTGAGGACGGTCCGGTCTTCGTCGGCGAGGGCGACCGCGGCGCCGAGCAGCGGGTGCTCGACGGCACCGAGGCCGAGCCCGGCGGCGTCGCCGGTGCGGTTGGCCGGGCGGGGCCAGTACTGCTTGCGCTGGAAGGCGTACGTCGGGAGGTCGACGACCTGGGCGTCCGGGAACGCGGGGGTCCAGTCGACGCCGACACCGTGGACGTGTGCCTCGGCGAGCGCGGTGTGGAACCGGGTCATGCTGCCGTCGTCGCGGCGGAGACTTCCCAGCGCGATGACGTCTTCCCCGAGCGCCATGGTCAGCACCGGGTGCGGCGAGGCCTCGATGAACGTGCCGAAGCCCTCGCTCTTCAGGCGCTCGACCGCCGTGTCTAGACGGACGGTGCTGCGCAAGTTGGTGTACCAGTACTCGGCGTCGACCGTCTCGTTCCACTCACCGGTCACCGTCGAGATGAACGCGATCTCGCCCGTGCGCGGAGTGATCGGGGCCAGCACCTCTCGCAGCTCGTCACGGAGTTGCTCGACCTGCGCCGAATGCGAGGCGTAGTCCACCGGGACTCGCTTGGCGCGGATGCCGTCAGCTTCGCAGGACGCGATCAGCTCGTCGAGGGCTTCCGGCGTACCGGAAACCACGACCGCCGCCGGGCCGTTGACCGCCGCGATCGACAGCCCGTCCGTGAGCCGCTGTTCGACGGTGGCGAGCGGCGCGGCCACCGAGACCATCCCGCCGCGCCCGGCCAGCGCCAGGATCGCCTTGCTGCGCAGGGTGACCACGCGAGCACCGTCCTCAAGGGACAGCGCACCGGACACCACCGCGGCGGCGATCTCACCCTGCGAGTGTCCGACGACCGCGTCCGGGACCACCCCGAATGAACGCCACAGCTCGGCCAGGGAAACCATCACCGCGAAGAGCGCGGGCTGGACCACGTCGACCCGGGTCAGCGCCGCGGGATCGGCCAGTACCGCGCGAAGCTGCCAGTCCACGAAGGACTCCAGAGCGGACGCGCATTCGTCGAGCCGGGCGGCGAACACGGGTGCGGCGTCCGCCAGTTCGAGAGCCATCCCGGCCCACTGGGAGCCCTGGCCCGGGAACACGAGGGCGACCTTGCCGGGCGCGTCGGCCACGCCGGTGACGACGTTCGCCGCCGGAACCCCCTCGACCAGCGCGGTCAGCCCCTCGGTGAGGTCACCGACCACGACCGCGCGATGCGGCAAGGAGGCCCGAGTGGTGATCAGGGAGAACCCGATGTCCGCCGGAACGCCTTCCACCCCGAGCAGTGCCTGAGCCTGACCGCGCAGGGCGTCGGACGAGCGGGCCGACAGCACCCACGGGACCGGTTCTGATGCGGTGCTCGGCGAGATTTCAGGCTGGGGAACGGCTTCCAGGACCGTGTGCGCGTTGGTTCCGCTCATGCCGAACGACGACACCGCGGCCCGCAACGGCCGGTCGGCCGTCCACTCGCGCGACTCCGTCAGCAGCTCGACCGCACCCGCCGTCCAGTCCACATGGGACGATGGCGCGTCGACGTGCAGGGTCCGCGGGAGAACGCCGTGGCGCATGGCCATGACCATCTTGATCACCCCGGCGACCCCGGCCGCCGCTTGGGTGTGGCCGATGTTGGACTTCACCGACCCCAGGTACAACGGCGTCTCGCGGTCCTGGCCGTAGGTGGCCAGCAGGGCTTGGGCTTCGATCGGGTCGCCGAGAGTCGTTCCGGTGCCGTGCGCTTCGACGACATCGACGTCCGAAGTGGACAGTCCTGCGTCGGCCAGCGCGGCGCGGATGACGCGTTGCTGGGCCGGGCCGTTGGGGGCGGTGAGGCCGTTGGACGCGCCGTCCTGGTTGACCGCCGAACCGCGAACCACGGCCAGCACGCGGTGGCCGTTGCGTTCGGCGTCCGACAGCCGTTCGAGCAGTACCAGTCCCGCGCCTTCACCCCAGGCCGTGCCGTCCGCGGCCTCGGCGAACGCCTTGCAGCGGCCGTCGGCGGCGAGGCCGCGCTGGCGGCTGAACTCGACGAACGTGCCCGGCGTGGCCATCACGGTGACTCCGCCCGCCAGCGCCATCGAGCACTCGCCCAGGCGCAGCGACTGGACCGCCAGGTGCAGCGCGACCAGCGAAGACGAGCACGCCGTGTCGACCGAGACCGCCGGGCCCTCCAGGCCGAAGGTGTAGGCCAAGCGGCCGGAGGCGACGCTCGCCGCGTTGCCGGTCGCGATGTGCCCTTCGAGGGCGTCGGCAGAGCCGAGGAGGAGTGTCGTGTAGTCGTGGCTGTTGGTACCCGCGAACACGCCGGTCCGGCTGCCCCGGACCGAAGTCGGGTCGATGCCCGCGCGCTCGAACGCCTCCCACGTCAGCTCCAGCAGGAGCCGCTGCTGCGGGTCCATGGCCAGTGTCTCGCGCGGCGAGATGCCGAAGAACCCGGCGTCGAAACCGCCTGCCGCGTCGAGGAAAGCGCCTTCGGTGACGCTCACCGAACCGAGCCGCGAGGGGTCCGCGTCGTACAGGTTCTCCAGGTCCCAGCCGCGGTCGGCCGGGAAGCCGGAGACCGCGTCCGCGCCCCCGGACACCAGGCGCCACAGGTCTTCCGGCGACGCGATGCCGCCCGCGTACCGGCAGCTCATCGCGACGATCGCGATCGGCTCGTCGGCCACCGCCGACACGGTCGCGGTGGTTTCGGAGGCGCTGTCGCCGAGGACGCCGGCCCGCAGGTGACCGGCGAGCGCGGCCGGTGTCGGCCAGTCGTAGACGAGCGTCGCGGGCAGGGCGAGCCCGGTCTCCGCGCGCAGGGCGTCCCGCAGCTCGACCGCGGTCAACGAGTCGAACCCGATCTCCTGGAAAGCGCGGTCCGGCGCGACGGCGGCCGCGCTCGCGTGCCCGAGCACCGCGGCGGCCTGGTCCCGGACGAGCTGCAGCAGCACCTCGTCGGCGA
>NZ_JAAGNB010001494.1:0-839 GCF_010550475.1 Amycolatopsis sp. SID8362 | reverse complement strand
GTGGCGGCCGCCGGGCACCCGCTGCTCAGTGCCGTGGTCGCGCTGCCTGCCTCCGGCGGGCTCGTGTTCACCGGCCGGCTTTCGGCGTCCTCGCACCCGTGGATCGCCGACCACGAGGTGCTCGGCTCGGTCCTGCTGCCGGGCACCGGGTTCCTGGAGCTGGCCGTGCGCGCGGGCGACGAGGTCGGCTGCGGTGTGGTCGAGGAGCTGACGCTGGAGGCGCCGCTGCTGCTGCCCCCGGGTGAGGCACGCCAGATCCAGGTGGCGGTGGACGCCGAAGCCGGTGACGGACGGCGGACCGTGCGGATCTTCTCCCGCGCCGAGGACGGGGCCTGGACCCGGCACGCCGAAGGCACCCTGCTCCCCGGCGTCCGGGAACCGGCCGGCGGCCTCGCCGAGTGGCCGCCCGCCGGAGCGTCCGAAGTGGACATCGACGGCGCCTACACCGATCTCGTCGCTGCGGGGTTCGCCTACGGCCCGGCCTTCCGGGGCCTGCGGGCGGCCTGGCAGCGCGGCGACGAGATCTTCGCCGAGGTCGCGCTGCCGGAGGAGGCGCTGGCCGACGCCCGCCGGTTCGGCCTCCACCCGGCGCTGCTCGACGCGGCCATGCACGCCGCGATCATCGTCGGGGCGCGCGAAGGCGGCGAGAAGGAGACCGTCCTGCCGTTCTCGTGGAACCAGGTCTGCCTGCACGCCACCGGCGCGACCGCGCTGCGGGTCCGGCTGACCCGGCCCACCCCGGCGAGCCTCGTCCTCGACGTCGCCGACGAAACGGGCGCGCCCGTGCTGTCGGTCGGCTCGATGGCGGGCCGCGGCGTCTCCGCCGGCCAGCTGGCCGG
>NZ_JAAGNB010001448.1:0-4097 GCF_010550475.1 Amycolatopsis sp. SID8362 | reverse complement strand
CGGCGGCGGGCGAGCGCGTCGAGGTGGGCGTTGGCGGCCCCGTACGCGGACTGGCCGCCACTGCCCCAGACCCCGGCGATGGACGAGAACAGCACGAAGGCGTCCAATTCGGCGTCGCCGAGCAGCGCGTCGAGGTTCTCCGCACCGGCCACCTTCGCGGCCAGGATGTCCGCGAACGGCGCGAGATCGGCGTCTTCCAACGGGGTCGCTCCCCCGGTGCCGGCCGCGTGGACGACGGCGGTGAGGTCGTCGCGGATGCCGTCGAGCACCGCGGCGAGCGCGGCGCGGTCGGCGACGTCACAGGCCGCGATCGTCACGTCAGCACCCAGTGCGGTCAGCTCCGCCAGGAGGTCTTCCGCACCCGGCGCCTGCTTGCCGCGGCGGCTCGTGAGGACGATCTTTTCCGCGCCGGCGGTGGCGAGCCAGCGGGCGACGTGGGCGCCGAGCGCGCCCGTGCCGCCGGTGACGAGCACCGTGCCGCGCGGCTGCCACAGCCGTCCGCCGGACGCGCCGATGACCGGGACGAGGCGGCGGGCGAGGCGTCCGTCCCGCAGCGCGACCTGGTCTTCGGCCGGGTCGGCCAGCGCTTGGACGAGCAGTTCCGCGGTCCGGTCGTCGAAGTCCGCGGGCAGGTCGATCAGGCCGCCCCAGCCGGCGGGGCGGTCGAGGGCGGCGCTGCGGCCGAGCCCCCAGACCTGCGCTTGGACGGCGTCGGGAGCCGCGTCCGCGGGCCCGGTCGTGACCGCACCGCGGGTGACTGTCCACACCGGAGTGTCGGTGACCGACCGGAGCAGCGAGAGGGTCGCCGCCACTCCGGCCGGGACGACGCCGGTGCCGGGTGTGAGCGTGAGCAAGGACAAGACGGCGTCCGCTTCCGCCAGGTCGGCTTCGGTCGGGTCGTCGCGCCGGGTGACCGTGACGCCGTTCGCGGTGAGTGCCGCGGCGATCCGGTCGCCGAGCGCGGCTTCCGCGGCCGGGACGGCCAGCAGCCACGTGCCCCGCGGCGTCGCACCGGTTTCCCGGGCCGGTTCCCAGGCGACGCGGTAGCGCCACGAGTCCACAACGGACTCTTCGTCCCGCTGCCGTCGCCAAGTCGACAACGCGGGCAGCAGCGCCGTCAGGGATTCGCGCTGGGCCTCGTCGATGGCCAGCGCGCCGGCCAGTTCGCCGACGTCCGCGCGTTCGACCGCCGACCAGAACGCGGTGTCCGCGGCGGGCGCGGGGGCGGCCGGTTCGAGCCAGTAGTGCTCGTGCTGGAAGGCATAAGTCGGCAGGGCCACGCGGCCGGTGGCGCCGAAGACCGCCGAGAGGTCCGCGGCCGCGCCGTTCGCGAACAGCGTCGACAGCGCGGTCAGCGCCGCCGCCTCCTCCGGCCGGTCTCGCCGCAGCGACGGCACGACCACGACGTCGTCGGACACGAGGTCGCGGGCCATCGAGCTGAGCACGCCGTCCGGGCCCAGCTCCAGGAAGAAGCGTGCGCCTTCGGCTTCGAGCGTCGCGACGCCGTCGGCGAACCGCACGGCTTCCCGGACGTGGTCCACCCAGTAGTCCGCGGTGAACGGCTCGGCGAGAGCACCGCTCACATTCGAGATCACCGGTATCTCCGCCGGGTGGTAGGTGACCTTGTCGGCCGCCGCGCGGAACTCGTCGAGCATCGGGTCGAGGTGCGGCGAGTGGAAGGCGTGGCTGACGCTGAGCCGCTTGGTCCGGACGCCCTGTGCCGCGAACTCCGCGGCGAGGGCGAGGACTTCGGGCTCGTCGCCGGAGACGACCACCGACGCCGGGCCGTTGATCGCCGCGATCGACACCCGGTCGCCCAGCCGCGGCAGCACTTCGGCTTCCGGTGCGGCGATCGAGACCATCGCGCCGCCCTTGGGCAGCGCCTGCATCAGCGCGGCGCGGGCCGAGACGAGCAGGCACGCGTCTTCGAGGGAGAACACGCCCGCGACGTGCGCGGCGGCCAGCTCGCCGATCGAGTGCCCGGCGACGAACGCCGGCCGGACGCCCCACGACTCGAAGAGCCGGTACAGCGCGACCTCGACGGCGAACAACGCCGGCTGGGTGAAGCCGGTCTCGTCCAGGCCCGGCGCGTCGCCGAAGACGACGTCCCGCACCGGCACGGTGAACTCGGCGCAGATCGTGTCGAACGCCGCCGCGTAGACCGGGTACCGGTCGTACAGCTCGCGGCCCATGCCCGCCCGCTGCGCGCCCTGGCCGGTGAAGAGCACCGCGAGCTTGCCGTTCGACACGGTGCCACGGACGACCCCGGGGGCGGGTTCTCCGGCGGCCAGCGCGTGGAGCCCGGAAAGCAGCTCGTCGCGGTTGCCGCCGAGCACGACCGCGCGGTCGTCGAAGCGGGTGCGCGCGAGCAGCGTCCCGGCGACGGCCGACGGCGAAGCATCTGCGACCGCCGACGCCAGCTTGCGGGCCTGGGCACGCAAAGCCTGCTCCCCCTTGGCCGACAGCGCCCAGGCCACCACCGGCGGCTCCGGCGCCACGACCGGCGTGGGCACCGGTTCGTCGGGCAGTTCCAGGATGGCGTGGGCGTTCGTGCCGGAGATGCCGAACGCCGAGATCCCGGCCCGGCGCGGGCGTCCCGTGGCCGGCCAAGCGCGTTGCTCGGTGAGCAGTTCGACCGCGCCGGACTCCCAGTCCACTCGGGACGATGGCGCATCGACGTGCAGGGTCTTCGGGAGCACGCCGTGGCGCATGGCCATGACCATCTTGATCACGCCGGCCACGCCCGCGGCCGACTGCGTGTGCCCGAGGTTGGACTTCAGCGAGCCCAGCCAGAGCGGTTCATCGCGGTCCTGGCCGTAGGTCGCCAGCACCGCCTGCGCCTCGATCGGGTCGCCGAGGGTCGTGCCGGTGCCGTGCGCCTCCACCGCGTCGACGTCCGAAGTGGACAGTCCGGCGCTGGCCAGCGCCGCGCGGATCACGCGCTGCTGCGAGGGGCCGTTCGGCGCGGTCAGGCCGTTCGACGCGCCGTCGGAGTTGACGGCCGAACCGCGCAGGAGCGCGAGGACTTCGTGGCCGTTGCGCCGCGCGTCCGACAGCCGCTCCAGGACGACCATGCCGGCGCCTTCGCTCCAGCCGGTGCCGTCGGCCGAGTCGGAGAAGGCCTTGCAGCGGCCGTCCGGGGACAAACCACGCTGCCTGCTGAACTCGACGAAGATGTCCGGCGTGCCCAGGATCGCGACGCCGCCGGCCAGCGCGAGATCGCATTCGCCCTGGCGGAGGGCCTGCCCGGCCAGGTGCAGCGCGACCAGCGACGACGAGCACGCGGTGTCCACGGTGACCGCGGACCCCTCCAGTCCCAGGTGGTAGGCGACCCGCCCGGACAGCACGCTGCCCGCGTTGCCGGTCATCAAGTGCCCCTCGACGCCGTCCGTGGCGGCGGTGGCACCGGCGGCGTACCCGGAGTGGGCGGCGCCGACGAAGACGCCGGTGTTGCTACCGCGCAACGTGCCCGGCTCGATCCCCGCGCGCTCGAAGGCTTCCCACGAAACTTCCAGCAGCAACCGCTGCTGCGGGTCCATCGCGAGCGCTTCCCGCGGCGAGATCCCGAAGAAGGCGGCGTCGAAGTGCGCCGCGCCGGGCAGGAAGCCGCCGCCGGACGCGTAGAACGTGCCCGGGTGCGCCGGGTCCGGGTGGTACAGCTCGTCGACCGGCCAGCCGCGGTCGGCCGGGAACCCGCCGATGGCGTGGCGGCCCTCGGCGACCAGCTGCCACAGCGCGTCGGCCGAATCGACGTCGCCCGGGAAGCGGCAGCTCATCGCCACGATGGCGACCGGGTCGTCGACGCGGTTCCGCGGCCGGACGGCCGGCGCCGCCGCGGGTGCCGCGCCCGCCAGTTCGCCGTACAGGTGACCGACGAGCGCGTCGGGGTTCGGGTAGTCGAAGACGAGCGTCGCGGGCAGTGTGCGGCCGGTCGCGGTGGCGAGCCGGTTGCGCAGCTCGACCGCGGTCAGCGAGTCGAAACCGCTGTCCTTGAACGCTTTCGCCGGGTCGACCGCGTCGGGGCTCGCGTGCCCGAGCACCGCCGCGACGTGCTTGCGGACGAGGTCCAGCAACCGCTCGCGCGCCGCTTCCGGGGC
>NZ_JAAGNB010001396.1:0-1665 GCF_010550475.1 Amycolatopsis sp. SID8362 | reverse complement strand
GACACCGATCTCACGCGGGTGCGCGGCCGGGCGGCGAAGGCGTTGCGGCGGCGGATCGGCGTGGTGTTCCAGGACCCGCTGTCGTCGCTCAACCCGCGCACCACGGTGGGGGAGAGCGTCGCGACGCCGCTGCGGCTGCACCACGCGGTCCGGCCGTCCGAAGTGGACGGCCGGGTCGCGGAACTGTTCGACGCGGTGCGGCTTTCGGCGTCGCTGGCCGCGCGCTACCCGCACGAGCTGTCCGGCGGCCAGCGGCAGCGCGCTTGCATCGCGCGGGCGCTGGCCCTGCGCCCGGACCTGCTGGTGGCCGACGAGCCGACGAGCGCCCTCGACGTCACGATCCAGGCGAGGATCCTCGACCTGCTGCGCGACCTGCGGCACGAGTTCGGCTTCGCGTGTCTGTTCATCAGCCACGACCTCGCGGTGATCGAGCAGCTCGCCGACCGCGTCGCGGTGATGCACCGCGGCCACGTCGTCGAGCAGGGCCCGGCCAAGGAGGTCCTGACCACGCCGGCGCACGCGTACACGCGGCGCCTGCTGGCGGCGGCGCCGGTCGCCGACCCGGACGCGCAGCGCCGTCGCCGCGAAGCCTGGCGTCAGCTGCGCTGAGCGGCGGGTGCGGCGAGCTCCGCCAGGTGGCGCAGCGAGTTCTCGAGGTGGCCGGGACCGAACGGCGGGAACGAGATCCCCCGGTCGCGGATGTGCTGCGGCACCGCCGACCAGTCGTAGGAAAGGGTGACGCCGGTGCTCGCCGCGCCGAGCGGGGTGAGGTCGTACCGCCAGAGCCAGCCGCCGAACTCCAGCTCGCCGTCGGCCTTCCGGTGCCCCGTCACCCAGCCGATGGCCCGCGGCGCGTCGAACACCTCGACCCGGTTGACCACCTGGTAGTCCCCGACCGCACGGCTGCCGTGGAACATGTCCATCCGGAAGAGCTGCCCGGTCCGGGTCAGCGGCGCCGGGTCGACGGGTTCGCGCACCCAGCCGGTGCCGTCGATCGCCGCGTGGGTCGTCGGGTCCGCCAGCACCGCGAACACCCGCTCGGCGGGCACGGGGAAGGTCAGGGTCGCGGTCACGGTCTCGTGCTCCGGCATGGTGGCGTCCTTTCTCGGGGAGCTTTCACCGTGACCACGAACGGGCCGGCCGCGGTTCGACACCGGCGGCCGGAATTTCCGGATAATCGGGGTATGGACCGGGTGCGAAACACGGTGACGGGCGACGTGCCGGGAACCGTGGTCATGGCCGGGACCATCCAGGACGGCGTCCACCTGCACCTTCCCGCCCGGCCCGTGGTGTCGCTGCCGTACCGGTACGGGACCCCGCCGCCGCGCGCGGGGTCGTTCCAGCACCGGACGTCGCTCGGGGGCACGGCCTCGACCCGGGTGCTGTCCGGGCTGGGCGGGGTGGGCAAGACCCAGCTCGCGCTGGACCACGCGGAGACGAGCTGGGCGGCGCGGGAGGTCGACCTGCTGGTGTGGATCACCGCGACCTCCCGGGACGGGATCGTGGCCGACTACGCCCGCCTGGCCACCGACCTGACCGGCGTCGAGGACGCCGACCCCGAGCGCGGCGCCCAGCGGCTGCTGGCCTGGCTGGCCGCCACCGACCGGCGGTGGCTGCTGGTCCTCGACGACGTGCAGGCGCCGCCGGACCTGCGCGGCCTGTGGC
>NZ_JAAGNB010001350.1:0-327 GCF_010550475.1 Amycolatopsis sp. SID8362 | reverse complement strand
AGCACAGCCGGAAGGCGGGGAACGCGGCCGACGCGTTGCGGTACGGCGAAGCCGCCGCCGACCGCGCGATCGAGGCGGGGGACCCGGCGACCGCGATCGGCCTGCTGCGCGCGCTGCTGGCCGGGCCGG
The DNA here is from genome assembly GCF_010550475.1 of Amycolatopsis sp. SID8362. Taxonomy (NCBI): domain Bacteria; kingdom Bacillati; phylum Actinomycetota; class Actinomycetes; order Pseudonocardiales; family Pseudonocardiaceae; genus Amycolatopsis; species Amycolatopsis sp. SID8362. Next base: position 198 of record NZ_JAAGNB010001350.1, on the reverse strand, counting down.
ACCTCGATCCGTCCGATGTGGACAGACTGGCGGCGAAGCTGGCTTCCGTGGCCGCGAACGGCGTGTCGCAGGCGGAGGTCGTCGCGACCCTCGAAGGGCTGTTGTCCGGCGACCGGCTGTCCGGGCGGCTGTCGGCGGAGATCCGGCTGAGCCTCGGGCTGCTGCTGGCCCGGCAGGCCGGCGGCCTGGAGGCGGCGC
>NZ_JAAGNB010001297.1:0-2048 GCF_010550475.1 Amycolatopsis sp. SID8362 | reverse complement strand
GGTGGTCGACGCGCACCAGGAAGCCCGGCAACGGCGGCTCGACCTGCGAGAGCGGCGGCTCGACGGGATGGCGGCCGAGCTGGCCGCCGCGCTGCCGGACGGCGCGCCGTGCCCGGTGTGCGGGTCGGCGGAGCACCCGGCGAAGGCGAACCGGGACGTCGAGCTGGTCGATCCGGCGGAGGAGCGCGCCGCCGAAGAAGCCGAGCAAGCGGCGGACGCGGTGCGGCAGCGGGTCGTGGTCGCGCTGGAGGAGGCGAAGGCACGGCTGGCGGGGCTGGTGGAACGGCTGGGCGGGCGCACGGCCGAGTCGATCACCGCCGAGCTGGCGGAAGCGCGTTCGGTGGTCGTCGCGCTGACCGAGCAGGCGGCCGGGAAGGTGAAGCTGGGCCAGCAGGTCGTCCTCCTGGAGCGTGACCTCGAAGCGCGGACCGAACGCCGCCGTCAGGCCGAGCAGGCGGCGACCGAGGCGACGACCGACGTCCGGGCCCTGGAAGAACGGCTGGCCGAGCGCGAACGCCGCCTGGTCGCCGGCCGCGGCGAGTTCGCGGACGTCGGGGCGCGGCGCACGCACCTGATCGGCCTGGCCGAAGCCCTCGAAGCGGTCGCCGAAGCCCGGACGGCGGTCGCCGGCGCCCGGGAACGGGTGGCCGAGCAACGCTCGCTGGTCGAGCTGGCGGTCGAGGCGAAGGGGTTCAAGTCGCTGAAGAAGGCGCGGGCCGCGATGCTGCCGGACGAGCAGATCGAGAAGCTCGAACAGGGCATCGCCGAGGCCGAAGCGACCGCGGCCGGGGCTCGGGCCCTGCTGTCCGAGCCGGATCTGTTCGGGATCTCACCGGACGACGTCGCCGACGTCGACCGCGCGGCCGACGCCGCCGAGCTGGCGCGGGCGCGCGCTGATTCGGCGTACGCGGCACTGCGCGCGGCCACCGCGCAGCACGAGGAACTGACCCGGCTGGCCGGCCTGCTGAAGAAGGCGCTCGCCGGGCTGGCGCCGGCCGAAGCGGCGTACGCCGAGCTGCGGGCGCTGGCGGAGGTCGTCAACGGGCGCGGGCAGAACAGCCGCAAGATGTCGCTGCGGTCGTACGTGCTGGCGGCGCGGCTGGAGGAAGTGGCGGTCGCCGCCACGCACCGGCTGCGCACCATGAGCCAGGGGCGCTACTCCTTCGTGCACTCCGACGCGGCCGGGGCGCGCGGCACTCGCGGCGGCCTCGGCATCGACGTGCTGGACGACTACTCGGGCACCATCCGCCCGGCGAAGACGCTGTCCGGCGGCGAGTCGTTCCTCGCGTCGCTGGCCCTCGCGCTGGGGCTGGCCGACGTCGTCGCCGGGGAAACCGGCGGCGCGCTGCTCGACACGCTGTTCGTCGACGAGGGCTTCGGCACCCTGGACGCCGAAACACTCGACGTCGTGATGAACATCCTCGACGAGCTGCGCGCCGGCGGCCGGGTGGTCGGGCTCGTGTCGCACGTCGAGGAGCTGCGGCAGCGCATCCCGACCCGGCTGCGCGTCCGCAAGTCCCGCACGGGCTCGACATTGGAGGTGCGCGCCGGCTGATCGCTCGGACAAGATGAAGCCATGACGGACCAGCCGCCGAACGGCCTGCCCCGCTACCGCCTGCTCACCGGCCCCGACGACGCGAAGTTCTGCCACCGCGTCAGCGAGGCGCTCGAACTCGGCTACCGCCTGCACGGCTCGCCGGCGGCGACGTTCGACGGAGACCAGGTGATCGTGGCCCAGGCCGTGCTGTGGCAGGGCGCGCAGGGCTGACGCGCCTCAGCCGGCGGCTTGCTGGAGGTACCGCCCGGCGTAGGAGCACCACGGCGTCCACTGCCGCGCGTGCGACGGCAGTGACTCCGGGCTGATGCCCAGTGCCTCGGCACCTCGCCGGACGGCGGGGTCCTCGGCGAGCAGCACGTCGGGGGCGCCGAGGACGCGCATCAGCACGTAGTCCGCGGTCGACGGGTCGATGCCCGGGCACGCCAGCAGCTCCGCGCGCAGGTCGGCGGCGTCCCGGCCGACGTGCACGTCGAGCCGCCCCTCGGCGAGC
>NZ_JAAGNB010001244.1:0-866 GCF_010550475.1 Amycolatopsis sp. SID8362 | reverse complement strand
CGGACGCGGGCGTCGCGCTGCTCACCGTCGGCACCGAAGCGCGCTGGGAGCAGGTCGAATCGCTGGCGCGCGGGGTCGTCGAGGCGGCCCGCGCGGGCGGCGAGGCGGCCAGCGGCGAGGTGCTCGGCGACCTGTTCGCGCTGGCCCAGACCATCGCGACGCTCACCGGCGGCCTGGTCAGCATCGAGGACACCGCGAACCGCGTCCTCGCCTACTCGCGGGCGGGCGACGAGGTGGACGAGCTGCGGCGGCTGTCGATCCTCGGCCGCGAAGGCCCGGAACGCTACCTCGCGATGCTCCGCGAATGGGGCGTCTACCAGCGGCTGCGCGCCGGCGAGGGGATCGTGCGCATCGACGAGCGCCCCGAGCTGGGCATCCGCCGCCGGATCGCGGCCGGCATCCACGCCGGCAAGCAGCCGCTCGGCACGATCTGGGTCCAGGAGGGCGCCCAGCCGCTCACCGAACGCGCCGAGACCGCCCTGCTCGGCGCGAGCCGGACCCTCGCCCCGCAGCTCATCCGGGCTCGCACGCTGCCGAGCCCCGAGCTGCGGCTGCGTGAGGACCTGCTGGCCAGCCTGCTGGAAGGGCGGCTGGACGCGGAGTCCGTCGCGGACGACATCGGCGCCGACCCGTCGCGCCCGGCGCAGGTGCTCGCGTTCTCGCTGGAGCGCTCGGACAACCGGCAGCTGCGCCGCGCGGAGCTGGTGCACCTGATCGCCGTGCACACGGCGGCCTACCGGCGCAGCGCGCTGGTGAGCGTGATCGGCGGCCGCGTCTACGCGCTGCTGCCGGACCTGCCCGAGCACTCCGACGCGGCGGTGCTGGCACTGGCGCGCGAGATCGCCGCGACCGCCCGGCGGCACCTG
>NZ_JAAGNB010001189.1:0-1260 GCF_010550475.1 Amycolatopsis sp. SID8362 | reverse complement strand
CACGGCGTGGCGCACCGGGTCGCCCTGCCACCCGCCCGCCACGACCGGCTCGGCGACCACCGCGTCCTGGTCCTCGACGACCACCCGCTCATCCCGACGTCGGCGGCGGTACGGGCGGGCGTGCACCGCGTGGCGGCCGCGCTCGAGGACGGCGGCGCCCGCGTCGAGCACCACAGCGCGCTGCTGCCCGACCTGGCCGAGGCGGCGACGCTCTACATGCAGCTGCTGATCTCGGGCTCGATCAGGCGGTTCCCGATCGAATCCCTGGAGCGCCTCCAGGCCCGCGCCACCGGCCTGGACGCCGTGCGGCTGCGCGCGATGGCGTTCAGCCACAGCGACTGGCTGGAGGCGGACAACCACCGCCAACTCCACCGCCAAGCCTGGCGGCAGCTGTTCACCGAGTTCGACGCGGTGGTGTGCCCGATCACCCCGACGCCGGCCTTCCCGCACGACCACCACCCCAACCCGATGGAACGCCACATCACCATCGACGGCGCGGAGTACCCGTACTTCGACCAGCTCGTGTGGGCCGGCCTGGCGACGATGCCCGGCCTGCCCGCGACCGCGATCCCGGCGGGCCTTTCTCCGGAGGGGCTGCCGGTCGGTGTGCAGGTCGTCGGCCCGATGTTCGAGGACCGCACCCCGTTGCGGTTGGCCGAGTTGTTGGAGGAGAGGATCGGCGGCTTTCAGGCGCCGAAGCTGGCTGTTCGGGCTGGGGGATAGGCGCCCCGGCCTGCTCGACACCGCGGTCCCTGCGGGCGTCTTCAGCTCGTCGGCCCGATCTTCGGGGGCCCGCACCCCGCTGCGGCCGGAGCAGCGGATCGGCAGCTTCCAGGCGCTGAAGTCGGCCGTTCGAACGGGGGCCGGTGCCCGTCACCCCGCGCGGCGGCTGGCGGAGAGGATCGGCGGCTGCCAAGCGCCGATGCCGGCCGTTCGAACCGCGGGCCGGCTACAGCGCGAGCATCGCCGCCGCGACCTCGTCTGCGGCCGCATCCGGGATGGTGGTCGCGGCTTCCTTGAGCACGAGCAGCCGCGCGCCGGGGATCTCCCGCGCGAGGGCCTCGCCGTTGCCGAGCGGGAAGAACGGGTCGTGGCGGCCGTGCACCACGAGCGCCGGCAGCGCGAGCCCGGGCAGGCGCTCGCGCCAGCGGGGACGGCAGTCGAGCCGGGAGAACACCATGCCCACCTGGTTCGCCAGCTGGACCGCCGGCTCGGTACTCGGCGTCCGGTCGAAGACGCGCCCGGCCCTCGCGCGGGCCG
>NZ_JAAGNB010001140.1:0-567 GCF_010550475.1 Amycolatopsis sp. SID8362 | reverse complement strand
GGATCGCTGAGCGCATGAGCGGGTGGCGGAAGGTGAGAACGCCGGAGGTGAGTTCGACCAGCCTGGCTTCGACGGCGGGGGCGAGGATTTCGGGATCGGCGCTGGTCACGGGCGAGCTGACGGGCGCCTGCGAGCCCGCCGCGCCTTGCCCGGCACCAGCCCCAGGCGAGCCAGCCGCCTCACCCGAACCCGAGCCCGCCGCGACCTCCCCCGCGCGGCCTGGGGCGCCGCCCGCCGAAGCCACGGCCCCGTCATCCGCCAGGAGCATCGCGGTCGCCGCAAGGGTCTCCGCCAGTGAAGTCGTCTCGTTCAGCGCCGCCACCAGCAACGCCGTCCGCGTCGCAGCCGGCAGTGCCGAAACCCGGGCCGTGAACGTGCGCTCCAGGCGTTCCGTCAATGGCAGCACGGGGTCCAGCCCGTCCAGGTCGGCGGCCGCCGCGGGCAGCTCCATCAACGCCAGCGGGAGCCCCGCCGCCTCCGCCAGCAGCCGGGTCCGGACCGACGGCGCCAGCCGCGGGGCCACCGAATCCAGCACCTCGGCCGCCGCGTCGGCGGGCAGGCGGTCCA
>NZ_JAAGNB010001088.1:0-1756 GCF_010550475.1 Amycolatopsis sp. SID8362 | reverse complement strand
GCACGCGGGTCCGCTGCGCCGCATCGCGAGCGGCTGGGCGAACCAGCCCGCCGAGCGCGACGACCTGGTGGCCGAGGCGTTCGCCCGCGTCCTGGCGGTGGTCCGCGCCGGCGGCGGCCCGGAGGGCGACCTGCGGCCGTACCTCGTGGCGACCATGCGGAACCTGGTTTCCCGCTGGGGCAGGCAAGGCAGCCGCGTCGAGCTGTGCGAGACGGTCCCCGAGTCCTGCGCGGCCGGCGGGGCCGACGAACTGGCGCTGCACCGGTCGAACGAAAAGCTGGTGTGGACGGCGTACTGCACGCTCCCGGGCCGGTGGCGGACCGTGCTCTGGCGGACCGAGGCGGAGGGCGACACCCCGACCGAGGTCGCGCCCCTGCTCGGACTTTCACCCAACAGTGTGGCGGCGCTGGCGATGCGGGCGCGTGAAGGGTTGCGGCAGGCGTACCTGCAGGTCCAGGTGCCGGACGCGGAGGAACCGATCTGCCGCGAGCCCCGCCGCCGGATGGGCGCGTGGGTCCGCGGCGGGCTGTCCCAGCGCCGAGCGTCGGCGATCGCGGCGCACATCGCGGGCTGCGGCTCGTGCCGCACGGTGGCGACGGGCCTGGACGAGGCCAACCGCGAACTCCCGACGACGGCGGCCCGCCTCACCGGCTGACCGGCCGGCCCGCTCGCCGGCGCGACTTCGCCGGACCCTGGCCCGGCATGTAGTGAATGACTCATTCATGTCGTCGGACGACATGAATGAGTCATTCACTACGCCAGGACAACGCGCGCACCCAATCCCGGGCCGCCCATCACCCGACGTTGCGGGAAGGTTGCCCCACCCCCCACCGGCGGGGTTACCGTGAAGCCCCGGCCCAGGAGGTGGCGGTGGACGAAGGCGTCTGCGCGGTCCGGCCCGGCACCGACGTGGCCGGGCACGCCCGGCTGCTCGCGGGCATCCACGACGCCGTCCTGGCCGGGAAGGCACCCAAAACCGCGCCGCGGCTGCTCGTCGAACGCTCGTGGCGCCGCGTCGCCGCGCAAGGGGTCGATCCCGATCGGCCGCCGGCGCCCGATCCCGTCGGGATCGCCGAGGTCGAACGGCGGCGGAGCGGCTGCCGGCTGAACGAAGTGCTGCCCGAGCTGCGGGGCGCTCTCACGTCGGTCGCCGAAGACGCGCGGCACCTCATGGTCGTCACCGACGCCGACGGGGTCGTCCTCTGGCGCGAAGGCTCGCGAGGCGTACGGCACCGCGCCGACTCGCTCGGCTTCACCGAGGGGGCCACCTGGTCGGAGCCCGCCATCGGCAGCAACGCGATCGGGACCGCGCTGGCCGAGGCCGCGCCCGTGCAGATGTTCGCCGCCGAGCACTTCGTGCGGTCGCACCACACCTGGGCCTGCACCGCCTACCCCGTGCACGACCCGCGCAGCGGCGAGCTGCTCGGCATCGTCGACGTCAGCGGGCCCGCCGAGACCGTGCACCCGATGACCGTCGCGCTGGTCGGGACGTCCGTGCGGCTCGTCGAAGCGCTGCTGTGGCAGCGGCACGAGGCCCGGCTGCAAGGTCTCCGGCAGCTGTCCGGGCACGTGCTCCGCGGCGGGCCTGGGCTGGTCGTCGACGACCACGGCTGGGTCGCCGCGCAGAGCGGGGTCTCCGGGATCGACCGGGTCGCCGCGCCCAGCCCCGGCGTTCCGGTGGCCGTGCGCGGGATCGGGGCGTGCGAACCCGAGCCGGTGCCCGGGGGCTGGCTGCTGCGCCCGAGCCGTCGCGAAC
>NZ_JAAGNB010001040.1:0-892 GCF_010550475.1 Amycolatopsis sp. SID8362 | reverse complement strand
GTGACGGGCGCTCGCTCCGCCGGGGCGGCCGCCGCGCCGGGTGCGGTCAGCACGCCCGCGGCCAGGGTCACCGCGACGACCGCGGTGATCGGTTTCCTCATGGGATGGTTCCTCACTGTCGGGGTCCTCAGTTCGTGGAACGGCCCCGGCGCGCCCGCGGGTTGCCCGGATTCCGGTTCCGGAGCAACCCCGGAGACGGCGCACCCCGTTCCACCGGGTGTGGGGGCGACGAGGAGGAATCGGTGAAACGGTCCGAAGAAGCGGGGTACCGCGACTACGTCACGGCGCGGATGGAGGTCCTGCGCCGCACGGCCTACCTGCTGTGCCGCGACTGGCACCTCGCCGACGACCTGGTGTCGATCACCATCGGCAAGCTGTACCGGCACTGGCCGCGGGCCCGGCACGTCGAGCACCTCGACGCCTACGTGCGCCGCATCCTGGTGCGGACGTGGCTGGACGAGAAGGCCAGGGCGTGGCGGCGCGAGGAGCCGGCGGACACGCTGCCGGAGCCGGCGGTGCTGCCCGCCGACGACGTCGTCGAGCGGATCGGCCTGCTGGAACTGCTCGACGCGCTGCCGCCGCGGCGCCGGGCCGCGGTGGTGCTGCGCTACTACTGCGACCTTTCCGTCGAGGAGACCGCCGAGATCCTCGAGTGTTCGACCGGAACCGTGAAGAGCCAGACCGCGCGCGGGCTCGACTCGCTGCGCGCGCTCGTCGCCGCGAGCCAGAGCTGAAGGAGGCACCATGAGCAAGGACCAGTTCGACGCGGCGATCGGCGTCGTCCCACCGTCCACAGTGGACGTCGAGGCGGTGCTGGACCGCGAACGCCGCCGGGCGCGGGTGCGCCGGGTGGCGAACCCGTGGACCGCCGCGGGCGCGGGCGTGGCGGCGG
>NZ_JAAGNB010000999.1:0-407 GCF_010550475.1 Amycolatopsis sp. SID8362 | reverse complement strand
GCGCGGACAGCCGTTCCCGCAACCGCGCCAGCCAGCCCTCGGTGACGACCTCGACCGCTTCGCCGTCGACCTCGGTGGTCCCGGTCAGCACCGCGCCGAGCGCGTCGACCGGCGTCAGCGGCTTCAGCACCCGCTCCCGCGCCTTCGCCGCCAGCGCCGGGTCGACCAGCACCCACCGGTCACGCAGCCGCACCACCGCCCGGCGCGCCTCGGCGAGCTCGTCCAGCTCCGCCTCGGTCAGCACCTCACCGCCCAGCGCGAGCTGCCAGTCGAACTCCAGCGCCCGGCCGCCACCGAAGAACGACGGCAGGTCACCCGGTGCGTCGCCGGCACGGACCACCGCCCGCGCGGTCAGGGACCCCGCCAGCTCGGCGGGCCAGTGCACCTCGATCCCGGCCGCCGCCAGC
>NZ_JAAGNB010000939.1:0-1764 GCF_010550475.1 Amycolatopsis sp. SID8362 | reverse complement strand
GACCCTGCCGTCCGGGTGGACGGCCGGTCCCGCGTCGCCGCCCTCGGCCGCGCGGATCGACAGCGGCGGGTCCGCCGCGTTCACCTGGACCGTGACCCCGCCCGCCACCGTGGACACCGCCGCGCTGAAGGTCGCGGTGGCCTACCGGCAGGCCGGTCGCCCGGGCTCGGTGACCGGGGAACGGATCGTCGGCGCGGTGCCGCCCGCGCCACCCGCGGGCCAGGTGGCGGTCAGCTCGCTGCCGTTCCTGACCGCGACGAACGGCTGGGGCCCGGTCGAACGCGACACCAGCAACGGCGAGGCGGCCGCGGGCGACGGCAAGCCGATGACCATCGGCGGCGTGGCCTACGCGAAGGGCCTCGGCGTCCACGCGGCGAGCGACGTCCAGCTCTACCTGGCGGGCGCGTGCACCCGGCTGACGGCCTCGGTCGGCGTCGACGGCGAAACCGGCACGGCGGGCAGCGTCGCGTTCAGCGTGTCGGTCGACGGCACGACGCGCGTCACGACGCCGGTGGTGCGCGGCGGCCAGGCCGCGGTGCCGATCGACGTCGACGTCACCGGCGCCCAGGTCCTCGACCTGCTGGTGAGCGACGGCGGGGACGGCAACGGCAACGACCACGCCGACTGGGCGCTGCCGACGCTGACCTGCGCTACGCCGCCTGCCGGATGACGTCGGGGAGCGGGCGCACGGAGAACGTCGCCCGCACTTCCCGGCGTTCCTTCCAGAGGTGGTAGAGCGCGAGGCCGAAGATGATCGAGCCCACGACGTTCGCGACGAAGTGCCACCAGACGCGGTAGGTGGTCAGGCCCGGACCCGCGTCGACCAGCCCGAAGAACGTCGAGAGCCCGATCGCGCGCGAGCCGGACGCCACCGACACCGTGAGGACGAGGTGCTCGAGCCCGTGCAGGCCCTGCATCCACACGCCCATCTTCGCCCAGCGGCGGGCGCGGGTCTTCAGCGCCCGCCGCGTGATCACCATGACGCCGGCGAGACCGGCCAGGAAGATGAAGTTGCCGGTGAGGTGCAGCAGCTCCATCCCGAAGGTCGGCCGGTCCGGCAGCACCCGCTGCAGGCCGTTCGCGAGCGTGGTGCCCCACGGCGTCATCCACGCGGGCGAGTTCGGGTGGCCGAGCCAGTAGCCGGCCTGGGCGATGTGCTCCTGGACGTGCCCGAGCTGGCCGAGCACCCCGATGCCGATCACCGCGGCCGAGCCGCGGTACACCCACGGCCGCACCGGCCCGCGGTTCGCGTACGCGAGGACGCCGACCGCGCCCCACATGGCCAGCGCCCAGAGCACGAGGAGGGTCGCTCCCACGACGTCCCAGCCGGGCGTCGACGTCATCGGCATGTCCATGGCCGTCTCCCGTCGTCGTGCTCGACGCTAACGCCGGACGCGGCCGGGAATCGTCTCCCCGTGTGCGCCAGGCAAGCGGACAAGCCGTTACAGCACAACGGGTTTCGCTCAAGTGAGGACAAGCCGGACGGCGAGCGCGGTGATCACCGCGCTCGACGCCAGTGCCGTCACCAGCCGCCCGCGGGGGCCGGTGAGGACCCGGCCCAGCAGCGCGCCGCCGCCCGCGAGGAGGGCTTGCCAGCTCGCCGAGGCGGCGAACGCGGCGAGCACGAACACCCCTTGGTCGAGGACCGGCACCGGCGTCCCCGCGCGGCCGCCGACCACCAGGGCGGCGAAGTAGACGACGGTCGCCGGGTTCACGAGCGTGATGCCGAGCAGACTCGCGTACGCGCGGCCGGGCGCGAGCGCT
>NZ_JAAGNB010000894.1:0-1260 GCF_010550475.1 Amycolatopsis sp. SID8362 | reverse complement strand
CGACATCGACTTCACCCGGTTCGTGCCCGCGTTCACCGCCGGGCGGCCGAACCCGTTCCTGCACGAGCTGCCGCAGGCGGGGCCGGTGCCCGGGCCGGGTGCGGACGAGGGGCTGCCCCGGCGGCTGCGTGACCTGCCGGAAAGCGGGCGCGCGCCGTTCCTGCTCGCCCTGCTGCGGACGCAGGTCGCCCAGGTGCTCGGCCACGCCGACGCCCGGGACGTCGGCGCGGACACCGCGTTCAAGGACCTCGGCTTCGATTCGCTCACCGCGGTCGAGCTGCGCAACGGGATCGCCGGGGCGACCGGCCTTTCCCTGCCCTCGTCACTGGTCTTCGACCACCCGACCCCGCGGGAACTGACCGGCTTCCTGCTCGGGGAGCTCCTCGGTTCCCTCGGGGACGTCCCCGTCGCGGCGGCCGGCGCGGGCGCGGTGTCCGACGACCCGGTCGTCATCGTCGGGATGAGCTGCCGGTTCCCCGGCGGGGTCACCTCGCCGCGGGCGTTCTGGGAGCTGCTGGCCGCGGGCGGGGACGCGATCTCGGAGTTCCCCGCCGACCGCGGCTGGGACCTCGGCGCGCTCGCCGACGCCCGCGGCGGTGTCGGCACCTCCGCCACCCTGGAGGGCGGCTTCCTCCACGACGTCGCGGGCTTCGACGCCGGGTTCTTCGGGATCTCGCCGCGCGAGGCGCTGGCGATGGACCCGCAGCAGCGGCTCCTGCTCGAAACGTCGTGGGAGGCGCTGGAGCGGGCCGGGATCGACCCGGCCGGGCTGCGCGGCTCCGCCGCCGGGGTGTTCGTCGGCACGAACGGCCAGGACTACACCGGCCTGCTGTTCGGCTCCGGCTCCGACGTCGCCGGTCACGTGGCCACCGGCACCACCGCGAGCGTGCTGTCCGGGCGGCTGTCCTACACCCTCGGCCTGGAGGGCCCGGCGGTCACGGTCGACACGGCGTGCTCGTCGTCGCTGGTCGCGCTGCACTGGGCCGCGCAGTCGCTGCGCAGCGGCGAATCCTCGCTGGCGCTGGTCGGCGGGGTCACGGTGATGACCAGCCCGGTGTCGTTCGTCGAGTTCAGCGTCCAGGGCGGGCTCGCCCCGGACGGGCGCTGCAAGGCGTTCTCCGACAGCGCCGACGGCACCGCGTGGTCCGAGGGCGTCGGCGTGCTCGTGGTGGAACGGCTCTCCGACGCCCGCCGCCACGGCCACGAAGTGCTCGCCGTCGTGCGCGGCACCGCGGTCAACCAGGACGGCGCGTCCAACGG
>NZ_JAAGNB010000855.1:0-281 GCF_010550475.1 Amycolatopsis sp. SID8362 | reverse complement strand
AACGCCGTCGCAGCCGCAGGACCCGCCCCAGCCGCGGCCCCGCCTCCGCCGACGGGAGGGCACGGAAGTGCCGCCACAACGCGGCGGCGTGGCCGGCGAGGTCTCCGGTGTGCTCCGCGTCCACCACGGCGAACGCCCGGTCCAGGGCCGCGGCCAGCCGGTCCTCGGCGTGCAGCCGGCCGAGGATCGCGCGCCGGGTCAGGCGGTGCATCGTCACGACCTCGCCGCTGGTGTCGGACTCCGTGAGCGACGCCGCCGCGAGACCGGCCAAAGCCGCGTCC
>NZ_JAAGNB010000807.1:0-705 GCF_010550475.1 Amycolatopsis sp. SID8362 | reverse complement strand
CGCCGGGCCGGCCGCGGTGGAGGCCGCCGCGGTGACGGCGGCCGGCTGCTCGTCGACGTTGTTCGTCGTGGAGACCCTCGACCACCTGCGCCGCGGCGGGCGGATTGGCCCGGCGGCGGCGCTGCTCGGCACCGCGCTCGCCGTGAAGCCGGTGCTGCACATGGCCGACGGCCGCATCCTGCCGCTGGAAAAGGTCCGCACGATGAACCGCGCGATCGCGCGACTGGTCGAGCTCGCCGCCGAAGCGGCGGCCGAAGACGACGTCGAGCTCGCCGTCCACCACCTCGCCTCGCCGGAGCGGGCGGTCGAACTGGCGAACCGGCTCGAGGAAGCGGTGCCGCGCTCGGCGGGCTGCGTGGTCTCCGAGCTGGGTGCGGTGATCGGGGCGCACACCGGACCCGGCGTGCTGGGCGTGGTCGTCCAGCGCACGGTCCCGTCCCGGAGCTAGCCGAACCCGCCAGCATGCCATCCGGGTACGACGGAAACGGCCGTTCCCGGACCGGGCCGGGGCTATCCGTCCACAACACCCCGGTTGTCCACAGGACGCGGCGCCACCCCTGTCGGACGCCTCCCCGCGCACCCTAACGTCGATCGTGTGTTCGAGCAGCCCGCCCGGGATCCGGGCCCTCCCGTCAACGACCGGCTCTCCTGGCTGGCCGACCAGCTCTCGCCCGATGCGAGCACGGTCGGGCCGGGTGGCCGGCT
>NZ_JAAGNB010000768.1:0-237 GCF_010550475.1 Amycolatopsis sp. SID8362 | reverse complement strand
CCTGCACGTCGGCACCGACATCGGCGGCTCGATCCGGCTGCCCGCGGGCTGGTGCGGCCTGACCGGCCTGAAGCCGAGCTTCGGCCGCGTCCCGGTCGACCCGCCGTTCCTCGGCCGGGTGGCGGGCCCGATGACCCGGACGGTCGCCGACACGGCGTTGCTGATGAGCGTGCTGTCGGCGCCCGACGAGCGTGACCACCTGAGCCTGCCCCCGGCGGACCTGGACTGGTCGCTCGA
>NZ_JAAGNB010000717.1:0-1171 GCF_010550475.1 Amycolatopsis sp. SID8362 | reverse complement strand
AGCTGCAGGGCCCGATCGCCGCCCGGCAGCTCGTCGCGGCCGCCCTCGCGGCGGACGACGGGGCGGGCAAACCCGTGCTCGCCGTCACCGCCACCGGCCGCGAGGCCGACGAGCTGACGGCGTCCCTCGGCGCCCTGCTCGGCCGGGGCAGAGTCGCCGACTTCCCGAGCTGGGAGACACTCCCGCACGAGCGGCTCTCGCCCCGCGCGGACACCGTCGGCCGCCGCCTGGAGGTGCTGCACCGGCTCAAGACCGGTGACGACTCCCTGCGCGTCGTCGTCGCGACCGTCCGCAGCCTGATCCAGCCGATGGCGCCCGGCCTCGGCTCGCTGAAGCCGATCGACCTCGTCGTCGGCGAGGAGGAGCCGTTCGAGGAACTGCTCGAACGGCTCGTCGAGCTGGCCTACACCCGCGTCGACATGGTCGAGAAGCGCGGCGAGTTCGCCGTCCGCGGCGGCATCCTCGACCTCTTCGGGCCGACCGCGCAGCACCCCGTGCGCGTCGAGTTCTGGGGCGACGAGGTCAGCGAGATCCGCGCGTTCGCCGTCTCCGACCAGCGGTCGCTGCCGGGCGAGATCCCGCGCGTCACCGCGCCGCCGTGCCGTGAGCTGCTGCTCACGGGGCCGGTCAAGGAGAAGGCCGCGGAGCTGGCGAAGACGTACGAAGCGGACGCGCACCTGGCCGAGATGCTCACCAAGCTGGCCGACGGCATCCCGGTCGAGGGCATGGAGGCGCTCATCCCGGTGCTCTGCGAAGGCGAGCTGGAGCTGCTCACCGACGCGATGCCGATCGGCGCGCACGTGCTGCTCACCGACCCGGAGAAGATCCGCGCCCGCGCCGCCGACCTCGTCCGCACCGGCCAGGAGTTCCTCGAGGCGTCCTGGACGACGGCCGCGGCGGGCGGGCAGGCCCCGATCGACCTCGGCGCGTCCGCCTACCGCGGGCTCGACGAAATCGCGTCCCACGCGCAGGACACCAAGCGCGCCTGGTGGACGCTCACCCAGCTGACCACCGAGGACCCCGACGTCCTGCGCGTCTCGGTCGAGGCCGCGCCGTCGTACCGGGGCGAGCTCGACCGCGCGATGACGGACCTGCGCGCGCACACCGCGTCGGGCGGCACCGCGGTGCTCGTCGTCGCCGGCCAGGGCACCGCGTCGCGCGCCGTCGAGCA
>NZ_JAAGNB010000658.1:0-2427 GCF_010550475.1 Amycolatopsis sp. SID8362 | reverse complement strand
GGTGGTCAGCACCAGGCGGTGCGCCAGGACGGGGACCGCGACCGTGTGCAGGTCGTCCGGGACGACGTAGTCGCGGCCCGACAGCGCCGCCTGCGCCCGCGCCGCGCGGACGAGGTGCAGCGTCGCCCGCGGGGACGCGCCGAGCCGGATCTCCGGGACCTGCCGGGTGGCCGCGACGACGTCGACGGCGTAGCGGCGGACCTCCGGCGCGATGTGCACGTGGCGGACCGTCTCGATCAGGCGGTGCACGGTCTCGCCGTCGGACACCGGCTGCAGCTCTTCGAGGGGGTTGTGGCCGGCGTGCTCGTCGACCATGGCCAGCTCGGCCTGCTGGTCGGGGTAGCCGATGGAGACCCGCGCGGTGAAGCGGTCGCGCTGGGCCTCGGGGAGGGCGTAGGTGCCTTCCATCTCGATCGGGTTCTGCGTCGCGATCACCATGAACGGCTGCTCGAGGCGGTACGTCGAGGTGTCGACGGTGACCTGGTGCTCTTCCATGCACTCCAGCAGCGCCGACTGCGTCTTCGGCGAGGCGCGGTTGATCTCGTCGCCCACCACGATGTTCGCGAACACCGGGCCGGGGCGGAAGTCGAACTCGCCGGACTGGCGGTTGTAGATGGAGACGCCGGTGACGTCGCTCGGCAGCAGGTCCGGCGTGAACTGGATGCGGCTGACCGTGCAGTCGATCGACCGGGCGAGCGCCTTGGCCAGCGACGTCTTCCCGACGCCGGGCACGTCTTCGACCAGGAGGTGGCCTTCGGCGAGCAGGGTGACCAGCGCGATCCGGATGACGTCGGGCTTGCCGACCAGCACGCGTTCCACGTTCGCGGCGATCCGCCGGGCCGTTTCGTGGAGTTCGTCCAGCGACACTCTGCCGGGGCGGCCGGCGGGCCGGCCGTTGCCCGTGGACTCCGCCGGATAAGGCGGCCGCCCGGATGCCTGCTCGCCCGATCCGGGCGCCGCAGACTGGATTCTCGACGTCACTCGACCTCCTGGTGGCGCGTGGCCGCGCGCACTGTGCGCACCGCCGGGCCGAAGCCCCCATCGCTGCTGTCCGCGCGCAGCGACCAGCCTTCCATCCAGTGTGTCAAACCCGGGCGAACCAGGGGCCGGAACCCCGCGAACCCGGCACGAGCACGCCCGGTACGGCGGTTGATGACACTGCGCAAGCAGGGACGATACCCCGAACGGGTGTGTTGTCACCCGATTCTGGGTGCTCCCGCTGACGGCCCGCTTTGTTCTATGCTGCGTTTCGAGGTCGCCCGGCTACTGAGAGGCGTAACCGCTTATGAGCGAGGCTCGAGCGCAACCGCCGTTCGACTTGCGCGGCTTCGCGGTCGCGCCCGAGCTGGCCGCGGACGCCTACGCGAAGCTCGGCCAGCTGCAGGACGTCGTCGGCGAGATGGTCCGCGAAGCCAAGGTGCTCGGCCGGACGGTCCCGCTCGGCGGCGGGTACGCGGGGGAGCTCGGCAAGTTCATGGCCGAGTACGGCATCGGCGGCCAGGGATCGGCCGTGCAGCAGCTGACGGCGTTCGGCAAGGAGCTCGAGACGCTCAAGCACCGGATCTCGCAGGCGCTGGCGAAGTACCAGCACGCCGACGAGCAGGCGGCGGACGGGGTGGACTGCACGGGTGGCTGAGCGCTGGAAGCTGTTGTGGGTCCCGGTCGTGCTCGTCGCGCTCGCCGGGTGCGGGCAGGCGTCGCCGCGGACCGAGATCGGGCACGTCACCTCTTCACCGCCGTCGTCGCCACCGCCCGTCGCGTGGACCGGATTGGCCGCGATGGACCCCTGCACGCTGCTGACCCCGCAGGACCGCTCGACCGCCGGGGTGAGCGTGCCCGGCAAGCCCAAGGAGATCGCGGGCTCCCGCGCGTGCGACTGGACGGTGCCCGGCACCTTCGGCGTCACCGTGACCCTGAGCGAGACCGACGGGCTGGCCGACCTCGAAGTCGCGAAGAAGACGGCGACCAGGACGACGGTCGGCGGCCACCCCGCGCTGAAGGTGATGGACAAGAAGGCCGCCGACGGCACCTGCGCCGTGCTGCTCGGGGTCGGCGACGCGGCCAGCGTCCAGATCGACGTCAGCAACAGCGGCTTCTCGGACACCCCGCTCGCGTGCCGCCGCGCGGGCACGGTGGCCGGGCTGGTCGAACCGAAACTGCCCTGACCACGAGAGGTGCGCCGTGCCCGACGCCGAACCGCCCGTCCCCACCGCGCGGTACGAGTCCTACAGCCACGAGGCCATGGCCGCGGAGGTCGAGGCGGGCAACGACCCGGTCGCCGCGGGCGAGGTGGGTGCGCGCTGGGACGGGCTGGCGAAACGGCTGCAGGAGTCGACCGCCGAGCTGGCCGGGCTGATCGCGTCCTCGCAGGAGAACTGGCAGGGCGGCGCGGGCGACGCGGCGCGGGCCGCGCTCGGCCGGGCCGCG
>NZ_JAAGNB010000607.1:0-687 GCF_010550475.1 Amycolatopsis sp. SID8362 | reverse complement strand
CCGAGCGCGCCGGTGCCGCCGGTGATCAGGACCGTGCCACTGACGTCGAACGCGGGCACGGCCCCGGCGTCCGGCTGCTCGGCGCGGGCCAGCCGCGGGACGAGCACGACACCGTCGCGCAAGGCGGCTTCGGTCTCCTCCCCCGCGGCGAGCACGGCGAGGAGCGGGGCGAGGTCGTCGGTGTCGGTGTCCGCGAGCAGGAACCGGTCCGGGTGCTCGGCGCGGACCGAGCGGACCAGGCCCCAGACGGCCGCCGCCGCGGGGTCCGCGCCGGTGGTCGCACCGCGGGTGACGAACACCACCCGTCCGTCACCGTCCAAGTGGGACTTGATCGTCTCGAGTGCGTAGGCCAGGACGCGCCGGACGCTCCCGCCGACGTCGGCCGGATCACCGATGACGTACACCAAAGTCAGGTCCGGGTCCACATCGGACGGCACCTCGACCGGCGTCCACTCCAGACGGAACAGCGAGTCGGTGACCAGCTGCTGCGCGGCCAGGGGCCGCAGGACCAGCGACGACACGGTGGCGACGGCGACCCCGGTGCCGTCGGCGATGTCGAGGGCCACGGCGTCGTCGCCCGCCGGCCGGATCCGGACGCGCAGGGTGGCCGGGCCGCCCGAACGCAGGACCGCGCCGGACCACGCGAACGGCATAAGCGCTCGCTCGCCGCCGCCGAGGGCCGCGGCC
>NZ_JAAGNB010000564.1:0-1014 GCF_010550475.1 Amycolatopsis sp. SID8362 | reverse complement strand
GTCGGTCGCCAGCAGGACCGAGATCAGCACGCCGGCGGCCGAGAGCACCACCGGGATCGGCCCGCGGTCCGGCGCGTGCACGCTCGCCGCCCTCAGGTGCCGTTGCGCCGCGGCGAACTCCCCGCGCACGGCCGCGAGCCCGCCGAGCACGAGTGACGACTCCATGACGATCGGGCCGAGCTCCGGGTAGCTGTCCCGCAGCTGCTCGGCGGCTTCGGCGAGGCCGCTCCAGCGCCCGCGCACCCAGTCCAGCCGGACGCGGGTTCCCTGGATCAGCCCGATCGCGTACAGCGCGCCGGCGTCGGTCGCGCGCCGGACGCCCTCGGTGACCAGCCGGTCCGCGCGTTCGAGGTGCCCGGCCCACGACTGGCCGTCGGCGAGGTTGCACCACAGCCGGGCCAGCTGGACGCGCTCGGCGACCGTGCCGACGGTGTCCGACAGCGCTTCGAACTCCGCCCACGCCGAGCCGTCGCCGACGTGCGACGCGGCGGCGATGCGGTCGGCGGTCAGCGCCAGCCGCAGCTCGGGGTCGTCGAGCCGCTCGTACACCTCGCCCGCGCGGGCGCGCCAGGATTCGTGCCACGACAACGGCGTCAGGCCGTCGATCGGCTGGGCGAGCAGCGTGATCCCGCGCGCGGCGAGGTCCGGCCGGTCGGTCAGCTCGCCGATCGCGCGCTCGACTTCGAGGCGGCCGCGGCCGAGCCCGCCGATGGTCCGGACCAGCAGCATGCCGAGGCTCAGCCGGATCGAGCCGCGGACCGACGGCGGCAGCGCTACCTCTTCCAGGACGCGCTCAAGCGTGCCGATCACGTCGGGGCGGAAACCCCGCAGCGCGACCTGGCTCAGCTTGCCCGCCACGCGCCCGGCGTCCGCCTGGGCGGGCCCGGGTTCGGCAAGCACCGACTGCAGCAGGTCGATCGCCCGGGACGTCTCGCCGCGGGCGATCGCCTCGTCGGCGGCCGCTTCCGCGTAGTGCCGCCACTGGTCGACGCGGCCCGCCGCGCGGGAGTGCCG
>NZ_JAAGNB010000521.1:0-438 GCF_010550475.1 Amycolatopsis sp. SID8362 | reverse complement strand
GGCCGGTCTGGACGGAGCCGGCCCGGCCGGACACCAGCGGGCTGGTCGCGGCCCGGTCGAAAGCCGTCACCAGGGTGATCTGGCGGCTGGCGCTGCTGGTGGTCGCCGCGTTCGCGTTCACCACCTACCAGCTGGTGATCGAACGCCAGGTCAGCCGGTACGGCAGCGCGGCGCACCAGGTGTACACCGTGGTGCTGCTGGTGATCGCCGGGCTGCTGGCGCTGAGCGTGATCCGCGCGGTGGCCGGCGTCCGGTTCGCCGGCCGCAACATCCGCAACTTCGAGCAGCCCTACCGCGCGCTGTGCAGCTCCGAGCAGGCCCGCTACCGGCAGGCCGTGGCGGCGTGGGAGCAGGTCGTGCGGCAGCACGCCGCGGCCGCCGCCGAGGCCACCCGGGAGGCGGCTGCCGCCGCGAACGGCCCGCAGTGGTTTCCCGTGC
>NZ_JAAGNB010000471.1:0-1357 GCF_010550475.1 Amycolatopsis sp. SID8362 | reverse complement strand
CTGGCGGACCGCCGCGGCCGCCACCCGGGCCGGCGGCGGGTCCTCGCGGGTGATCCGCAGCGTCCGGCCGTGTGGGGCGAGCAGGGCCTCGCCGGCCTGGCGGACTTCGTCGAGGAGCGCGTCGAGGTCGAGCTCCGCGCGCGGGGCTCGGCGTTCCCGGCCGAGTGCCAGGAGGTCCTCGATGGTGCGTTCCAGCCGGTCGGTCGATGCGATGCCGGCGCGGATCGCCGCGTACGGGTCCGCCGACGGCGTTTCCAGCGCGGCTTCGAGCTGCAGGCGCAGCCCGGTCAGCGGGGTCCGCAGCTGGTGCGACGCCTCCGCCGAGAACGCCCGCTCGCGCTCGAGCGTTTCGCCGATCCGGGCGGCCGTGGTGCCGAGCGCCTCGCCGACCTGGTCGATCTCGGCGATGCCCGCGCGCGGTGAGCGGGCGGTGAAGTCGCCGTCGCCGAGCCGTTCGGCCGCGGCGGCGAGCTCCTCCAGGGGACGCACCAGCCGCTTGGTGGCCCGCCGGGCCATCAGCCAGCTCACCCCGGTCGTGGCGACCGCGAGCCCGGCCATGGCGACCCAGGTCAGCACGATCTGCAGCCGCAGCTCGGACAGCGGCAGCGCGGCGCGGACCACGCCGGTCACCCGGGACCCGCTGATCACCGGCACCGCCAGGGCCATCTCGTCGCCTTCGCGGCCGACCACGACGTCCACCACGGCCTTGGCCGCCTGCCGCTCGACCGGGCCGGCTACGGCGGGCCCCTTCCCGGCGAGCAGCCGCCCGTCCGGGGCGTAGACCCCGACCTCGCCCCCGGCTTCGTCGTCCGCCTCGTCGAGCGGGGGCACGACCGGCCGCCGCCCGGCACTCAGGTCTTCCGACACGGCGAGCGCGGTGGCGTCCGCGGCCCGCTCCAGGTCGCCCGTCGCGTCGTCGTGGTAGTACTGCCACACGGCGATGCCCAGCGGCAGCGCGAACAGCACGGTCGCGACGAGCGCGGCCAGCACCGTCAGCGTGGTGATCCGGCGGCGCACGGCTAGCCTTCGGCCGCGGACCGGGCCGGGTCCTCCAAGCGGTAGCCGTGGCCGCGCAGGGTGGCGATCCGGGGCACCTCCGCGTCGGGGCCGGCGACCGACGCGAGCTTGCGGCGCACCGCCGCGATGTGCACGTCGAGGGTCTTGGTCGAGCCGTACCAGTGCGCGTCCCAGACCTCGGCCATCAGCGTCTCGCGGCTGACCGCGACGCCGGGCTGCTCGGCCAGCCGTGCCAGCAGGTCGAACTCCTTCGCGCGCAGCACGACCTCACGGCCGTGCAGGGTGGCGCGGCGGCCGGCGATGTCGACGGTCAGCCCGCCGACGGTCACCGGCGGCCGGG
>NZ_JAAGNB010000422.1:0-968 GCF_010550475.1 Amycolatopsis sp. SID8362 | reverse complement strand
CACGGCCGTCGACGTCGAGGGCGCCTACGAGGGCCTCGCCGCCGCGGGCTACCACTACGGCCCGGTCTTCCAGGGCCTGCGCGCGGCGTGGCGCCGCGGCGGGGAGCTGTTCGCCGAAGTCGTCCTGCCCGAGCAGGCCCACGCCGACGCCCGCCGCTTCGGCATCCACCCCGCGCTGCTCGACGCGGCCATGCACGCGTCGCTGTTCACCGCGGGGGAGCCGGGTGCCGGCCGCCCGGCCACCGTCCTGCCGTTCGTGTGGAACCAGGTCTCCCTGCACGCCACCGGCGCGTCGGTGCTGCGGGTCCGGCTGACCCGGCCCGCCGCCGAGAGCCTGACCCTCGACATCGCCGACGACACGGGCACCCCGGTGCTGTCGGTCGGTTCCGTGGTCGGCCGTCCCGTTTCCGCCGAGCAGCTCGCGGCGACCGGCGGCGAGAGCCTGTTCCGGATCGGCTGGACCCCGCTCGCGGCCACCCCGGCAGGCGGTGAGCTGCTGCTCGGCGACTGGACCGGCCGCGACGAAGACGTCGTGCCCGACGTCTTCGTCCTCTCCTGCCGGACGCCGGACACGGACCTGCTCCCGGCCGTGCGGGCGGTGTCCGGCGACGTCCTCACCGCCGTGCGGAGCTGGCTGGCCGACGACCGGTACGACGGCACGAAGCTCGTCGTCGTCACCCGCGACGCCGTCACGCCGGACGGCGACCTCGACCTCGCCCAGGCACCGGTGTGGGGGCTCGTGCGCGCGGCGCAGGCGGAGAACCCGGGCCGGCTGTTCCTCGTGGACGCGGACACCACCGACCTGTCCGGTCCGATCACCGCGCTCGTCACGGCCGGCGAGCCCGAAGCCGCGGTGCGCTCCGGCGAGATCCTCGTGCCGCGGCTGACCCGCACCCCGGTGGAGCCCGCCGCCGCGGGCTTCGCCGCCGAGGGCACGGTGCTCGTCACCGGCGGCACCGGCGGCCTCG
>NZ_JAAGNB010000368.1:0-1172 GCF_010550475.1 Amycolatopsis sp. SID8362 | reverse complement strand
CGCGTGGCGGGCCCGTGCCGAGGTCCCGGCGCTGCTGCGCGGACTGGTCCGGACCTCTTCGCGGCGGGCCGTGCGCGACGGCGTCCCGGCCGGGCCGGGGCTGGCGGAACGGCTGGCGGGCCTGCCGGAAGCCGAGCAGCTCCGCGTCGTCGACGACGTGGTGCGCGCGCAGGTGGCGGCCGTGCTCGGCTACGCGTCGGGCAACGCCGTCGAGGCCGGGCGCGGGTTCCTCGACCTCGGTTTCGACTCGCTGACCGCGCTGGAGCTGCGCAACCGGCTCAACGCGGTGACCGGGCTGCGGCTGCCCGCCACGCTGATCTTCGACTACCCGAACCCGGACGCGCTCACCAAGCACCTGTGCGCCGAACTGCCCGCGGACGGGGCGAAGGCCGCGCTGCCCGTCCACGCGGAACTGGACCGGCTGGCCGCGGTGCTCGCCGCGACCGAACCCGGCGCGGGCGAGCGCGACCTGATCACCGAGCGCCTGCGCGGGCTGCTGGCCCGCTGGACCGCGACCGACGACCGCCGGGACGAACCCGGCACGGAACTGGCCGACGCCACCGCCGAGGAGATCTTCGACCTCCTCGACGACGAACTGGGGATGTCCTGATGTCGAACGAACAGAAGCTCCTGGACTACCTCAAGCGCGCCACGGCCGATCTGCGCGAGGCGCGGCGGCGGCTGAAGGAGAACGAGGACCGCGCGCAGGAGCCGGTCGCCATCGTCGGCATGAGCTGCCGGTTCCCCGGCGGCGTCCGCACCCCCGAACAGCTGTGGGACCTGCTGGCCGCGGGCGAGGACGCGGTCGGCGCGTTCCCGGCCGATCGCGGCTGGGACCTCGAAGCGCTCTACGACGAGGACCCCGGCAGCGCGGGCACCAGCTACACGCGGGAAGGCGCTTTCCTCGCCGACGCGGCCGACTTCGACGCCGGCTTCTTCGGCATTTCCCCGCGGGAAGCGCTCGCCATGGACCCGCAGCAGCGGTTGCTCCTGGAAGTGTCGTGGGAGGTGCTGGAGCGGGCGGGTATCGACCCGACGTCGGTGCGCGGCGAGAAGGTCGGCGTCTACGCGGGCGTGATGTACCAGGACTACGCGGCCCGGCTGCTGCTCGCGCCCGACGTCTTCGCGGAGTTCGAGGCCTACCTCGGCAACGGCAGCGCGGGCAGCGTCGC
>NZ_JAAGNB010000328.1:0-435 GCF_010550475.1 Amycolatopsis sp. SID8362 | reverse complement strand
CTCGGCGCGGGCGCCGACGTCGTCCTCGCGCTGCCGGAAGCGCAGGTCGGGTTCGCCGGCTCGCGGGTGCGGCCGCCGGAAACCCCGGAGGCGTACACCGCGGAGGCGAAGTTCGAGTGGGGCCAGGCCGACGCCGTCGTCGCGCCGGCCGAACTCGGCGCGAAGCTGGAACGGTGGTTGCGGCTGCTCACCGCGCGTTCGTCCGCGGCCGCTCCGCCGCCTTCGGCGCTACGAGCCACTCCGCTGCCTTCGACGGGCTGGGAGGCGGTCCAGGCAGCGCGGTCGCCTTCGCGGGCCCGGGCCACGGAGTACCTGGACGCCTACTTCGACTGGCGGGAGGACATCAGCGGCGACCGCGCGGGCGGTGTCGACCCCGGCGTCGCGTGCGGCTTCGGCTGGCGCGACGGCCGGACGATCGCCTACGCGGCGCAGTGC
>NZ_JAAGNB010000268.1:0-1089 GCF_010550475.1 Amycolatopsis sp. SID8362 | reverse complement strand
GGGGCCGGACGTACCAGGCACCCAGCTCCAGGCCGTCGGCCGTGCGGAGGCGGACGTCTTCGCCGCCGGGCAGCACGCTCGCGGCGGCCGGCACCGGGCCGGCGTCGGGCAGGTAGATCAGCCGGCGCTGCAACACCCAGACGAGCCCCAGCACCAGCACCACGACCAGCGCGGCCCCCAGCAGCACCCGCACGACCACGCGCCACCTCCTTCCGCCCGGCCGAAAACGAATCGACGACGCCGCCCGCCCCCTGCCACAGTGCTGTTCCATGATCACCCCGTTGACCGTCGACGACCTGCGGCTCATGCAAGGCCTCGCGCAGCGGGTCACCGCCGTCCGCCCCGAGCTGGTGAACGGCGACGCATCCTACGGCGAGCTAGCGTGGAACTGGGGCAAGGACCACGCCGCCGCCGGTGCGAGCTGGCGCCGGGAACTGTGGTTCGCCGGCGGCGACCTGGTGGCGTGGGCCTGGGCGCGCCTCCCCCGCCAGGTGCGGCGGAGCGACGGCACGGTCAAGGACGTCACCGGCGCTTCGCTGGCGCACCAGGTCCACCCGGACCACGCCCCGCTGATCGACGAGGTGATCGCCTGGTACGAAAGCACGGCGGGCGACGTCGAGCGCTCGGCGCTGGCGGGCGCCGCCGACGAGTTCGCCTTGGCGCGCTGGGCGGCGCACGGCTACGGGACCGACCCGGACGCGCTCGGCGACACCGGCACCTGGACCCAGCTGAACGAGCGCGACCTCGCCGACGTCGCCGAGCCGGTCCTGCCCGCCGGGTTCCGGTTCCGCACGGCGGGTGAAGCCGGGCCCGAGGCCGCGGTCCAGGCCCATGTAGACGCTTGGGCCCCCACGACGTACACGGCGGAGAGCTACGAAGGCGTCCGGCACGCCCCGGCGTACCGCGACGACCTGCACATCCTCGTGGAGGCACCGGACGGGACGATGGTGTGCTCGGCGATCCTGTGGCTCGACGACGCCAACGAGACGGTCGAGTTCGAGCCGGTCGGGACGCACCCGGGCTTCCGGCGCCGCGGCCTGGCCCGGGCGCTGCTGCTGCACGGCATGCGCCTGGCGCGCGCGGCCGGCG
>NZ_JAAGNB010000213.1:0-1098 GCF_010550475.1 Amycolatopsis sp. SID8362 | reverse complement strand
GGCGCCCGCCGCGAGCGGGGCCGCGTCGGTGCCGGGCTTGGCGACGTAGACGCGGCCGGGGTCCAGGTCGTGGCGGTCGATCAGCAGCCGGGCGAGCCACGGGCTGGTCGCGACGACCATCCCGGCCATCCGCAGCGTCTCGCGCTCGCACGCGTCGAGCTCCGCGGCGTGCGCCGGGTCGAGGCCGGGCTCGTCGGCCAGCGCCTGGTGCACCAGCACGGCCAGCCGCAGCCGCCGTGCGTGCGGGACCACGATCTCCGGGACGCCGGAGGCGATCATGCCGTCGAGCAGCACCACGGTCCGGTCGGGTAGCGCCGCCAGCGACCGCGCGAGCCGGCGTCTCGACGTCGCGTCGGGCTCCGGCCAGTCGCCGGCGATCGGCAGTTCGAGCACCGGCTGCCCGACGGCGGGCAGGTTCTGGCACATGCGCTTGTCGTACGTGTCGGAGCCCGGTGGGGCGGCCGGGAGGATGAACACCATCGGGTCGGCAGGCCTCATCGCTCAACCTCCAGCGTGGATCGACGGACGCCTCATCCGTCACACGCGGCCGGAGCCGGGAAGGTTCAGCTCTGGGCGTCGATCTTCCAGACGCCGTTTTCCTGGACCAGGGTGAACGTGTCGGTCTCCCCCTTGCCGCCGTCGTAGAGGACGTGCGCGGTGACCCGGCCGGGGCCGACTTCCTTCACGCTTTCGGCCTTCACCGACTTGTACTGGCCCCAGAAGTTCTGGTACGTCGCCAGCGTCTGCTTGCGCGACGCCTTGAAGCGGTCCGTGAGCAGGTTCCACGCTTCCGCTGTGTTGTTCGGGAGCAGCGCGTAGTAGGCGGCGAGGGCGTCGGCGGCGGTCTTCGACGAAGCCACGCTCGAAACCGGCGGCGAGGTGGGCGGGGCCGACGTCGTGGGTGTCTCCGACGCGGACGACGGTGCCGGGGGCGGTGCCGCCGACTGCGTGACCGAGGCCGACGGCGACGAAGACGCGGGCGGGGCGGCGTTGTCGGCCGGCGGCTTCTGGCGGACGACCAGCAGGATCGCCACGACGACCGCGACGCACAGCAGCGCCGCGCCCGCGCCGACGGCGATCAGGCCCTTGCGCGCGCCC
>NZ_JAAGNB010000166.1:0-1819 GCF_010550475.1 Amycolatopsis sp. SID8362 | reverse complement strand
GCCGACGCCGTCGTACGGCCCGCCGGCGTCGCGCTCGGCGACGATCGCCGCGGCCGGGTCGTCGCCGAGGTGGCGGACCCCGGCGAGGCCGAGGCGCAGCGCGACGCCGCCGGTGCTGTCCGGATCGGGTTCGAGCGTGGCGTGCACGAGGCTGGCGTTGATGTCCGGTTCGCGGACGCGGACGCCGTGCCGCCGGGCGTCGGCGACCAGCGACTGCGGGCTGTAGAAACCCATCGGCTGAGCGCGCAGCAGCCCGGCGCAGAACGCGGCCGGATAATAGCGCTTGACCCACGCGGACGCGTAGACCAGCAGCGCGAACGACATCGAGTGGGCTTCGGGGAAGCCGTAGCCGGAGAAGGCGTGGATCTGCTCGAAGATCCGCTCCGCCAGCTCCCGGTCGAGGCCGTTGGCCGCGCACCCGGCGAAGAACCGCGCCATCAGCGCTTTCATTTTGGCGCTGGAGCGTTTGGCGCCCATGGCGCGGCGCAGCTTGTCGGCTTCCGACGGCGTGAACGAAGCGACGTCGACCGCCATCTGCATCACCTGTTCCTGGAACAGCGGAACGCCGAGCGTGCGGTCCAAACTGGACGCCAGCAGTGGGTGCGCGTGCTGCCACTTCTCCTCGCCGCGGCGGCGCCGGATGTAGGGGTGCACGGACCCGCCCTGGATCGGGCCGGGCCGGATCAGCGCGACTTCGACGACGAGGTCGTAGAACTCCCGCGGCCGCAACCGCGGCAGCGTCGCCAGCTGGGCCCGGGATTCGACCTGGAAGACGCCGATCGCGTCGGCTTCGCAGAGCATGTCGTAAACGGCGGGATCGGCCAGGTCGAGCTTGCCCAGGTCCACTGTGGACCCGTGGTGTTCGGCGATGAGGTCGATCGTGTAGTGCAGCGCCGAAAGCATGCCGAGGCCGAGCAGGTCGAACTTGACCAGCCCGACGGCGGCGCAGTCGTCCTTGTCCCACTGCAGCACACTGCGATCGGCCATCGCCGCCCACTCGACCGGGACCACTTCGGACACCGGCTGCTTCGACAGCACCATGCCACCGGAGTGGATGCCGAGGTGGCGCGGGAAGTCCTCGATCCGCGCGGCCAGGTCGAGGACGTCGGCCGGGATCGCGTCGTCCGTCTGCTGCTTCGTGGCGGCGACCCCGCCCCAGCGATCGACGAGCTTGCTGTAGGCGTCCTGCTGCCCGGGGCTGTGCCCGAGCGCCTTGGCGGCGTCGCGGATCGCCGAGGGCGCCCGGTAGGTGATGACGTTGGCGACCTGCGCGGCGTGGAAGCGGCCGTGCTTGGCGTAGACGTACTGGATGGCTTCCTCGCGCCGGTCGGACTCGATGTCGATGTCGATGTCCGGCGGCCCGTCGCGTTCCGGGGCGAGGAACCGCTCGAACAGCAGGTTCCACTTGACCGGGTCGGCGTTGCAGATCCCGAGCGCGTAGCAGACGGCGGAGTTGGCGGCGGATCCGCGGCCCTGGCAGAGGATGTCCGCTTGCTTGCAGAACCGGACGATGTCCCAGACGACGAGGAAGTAGCCGGGAAAGCCGAGCTCGTCGATGACGGCGAGTTCGTGGTCGAGCTGGGCGTAGGCCTTCGGGTTCGCCTCGCGCGGGCCGTAGCGGTCCGCCGCGCCCGCGCGGGTCAGCTCACGCAGGTAGGACATCTCGTCGTGCCCGGGCGGCACCGGGAACGGCGGCAGGTCGGGGGCGACCAGCCGCAGGTCGAACGCCACTTCGACGCCGAGCACGGCGGCCCGCCCGACGGCGCCGGGGTAGCGGCGTTCGAACCGGCGCCGCTGCTCCATCCCCGACCGCAGGAAC
>NZ_JAAGNB010000128.1:0-239 GCF_010550475.1 Amycolatopsis sp. SID8362 | reverse complement strand
TACAGCGCGGCCATCAGCTGCTCGTGCAGCCGCTCCCGCAGCGGGTTTTCCCTGGTCAGCCGGGTCAACTCGGGAATGACGGTGCCGTACTCGCCGACTTCGAGCAGCGCGTCCGCCCACTGTTCGCGCACGCGCAGCCGCTCTTCGGCCAGCTGGCCGGCTTCGTCGCGGTGGAGCGCGTCCGACTCGACGTTGAGCAGCGCGGGCCCGCGCCACTGTTCGAGCGCCGCGGCGAAGTG
>NZ_JAAGNB010000089.1:0-387 GCF_010550475.1 Amycolatopsis sp. SID8362 | reverse complement strand
GGCGCTGCTGGCCGACGACATCGACCTCGCCCTGACCTACGACTACGACCTCGCCCCGGCGAGCGTGGACCCCGCGCTCACGGTGAGTCCACTGTGGACCGCGCGCTGGGGTCTCGGCGTCCCGGCAGCCGACGCCGGGCTCGCCCGTGCCGGTGGCACGGTGGCGGTGTTCGAGGCGTTCCGCGACCACGGCTGGATCGTCAACTCGCGCAACACCGCCGACGAGGACGTCGTCCGCAGGCTGGCGTCGCTGGCCGGGTTCACCCCGCGCGTGACGCACCGCGCGGACAGCCTGGAGCTGGTGGAGGACCTGATCACGACCGGCCCGGCGCCGTCGGTCGGCCTGCTGCCGTCGGGCCGCGCGGTGCAGCCCGGGGTCGCGGTGCT
>NZ_JAAGNB010000035.1:0-664 GCF_010550475.1 Amycolatopsis sp. SID8362 | reverse complement strand
CCGCCCGGACGGCGGCCGCCACCGCGGCTCGTCGGGCGGTACCCGGAGCTGTGGTCCGTCCACAGTGCACTGCACGCGGCCGCTTTCCCCGGTGCGACACCGTATTCACGGCCGGTCGCCGTGCTGCGCGGCCTGCCGGGGGCCGGCAAGACGGCGCTGGCCGAGCAGTACGCCTACCTGTTCCACGACGCGTTCGGCGGCGGGGTCGTCCGGCTCGGCCCGTTCGGGCACCTCGAACCGGACGACTTCCTCGCCCAGTTCCCGCTCGCCCTCGCCAAGGCCGCCGCCGACCGGCTCGGCACCGACGTCTCCGGTCTGGACCTCGACCGCCTGCGCGAGCTGCTCGCCGACCGGATCGACGCGGCGGGCGAGCGGGTGCTGGTGCTCGTCGACGACGTGCCGGCGGGCCTGCCGCCAGCCGTCCTCGACCGGCTGCTCCTGCCCAGCGAGCGGGTGCACACGCTGATCACCAGCCGGTTCGGGCACGCGCCGTGGGACACCGCGACCGTGGACCTCACGGGCCTGACCCCGGAGGAGGGCCTGCGGCTCTTCGCGGAGTTCCGGGCCCCGGCCGACGACGCCGAACGCGCGGCCGTGCTCCGCTTCGCCGACCGCTGCGGCGGGCACCCGGTCACCTTGCGGGCCACCGCGTTCGCGGTCCGGC
>NZ_JAAGNB010001658.1:0-16505 GCF_010550475.1 Amycolatopsis sp. SID8362 | reverse complement strand
TTGGCGTGGCGCGGCGGGATCGCCAGGCGCAGGACGTCCGACAGCGTGCCGCCGTAGCGGTCGGCCACCGCCCGGCACAGCGCGTGCAACGACGGCGGCAGCACCGGCTCGGCCGACGTCACGCGGTCCAGGAACGCCAGCTTCCGGTCGTACTCGCTGGATTCGCCGCGCTCGATGACGTAGCCGTCGACGAGCTGGCCGGCGAACCGGACACGGACGCGGCAACCCGGCACGGCGGTCTCGTGCAGTTTCTCGGGCACGAGGTAGTCGAACGTGCGGTCCAGGTGGGCCAGGGGGATGTCGACGACGATCCGCGCGACCGGTCGCTCCGGCGCGGGCGACTGCGCGCCCTTGGCCTTCGCGCCGGGCTTCGGCGGTTTCCGGGCGCGCGAGGGCGCCGCCTTGGGCGAAGGCGGCTTCTCCGGGAGCTCCCAGAGGGCGGCGGGCTCGGAACTGCTCACGCCGAGATCTCTACCAGACCCCTCCGACACCCCCAACGCCGAACGCCGTGAAGGCCTCCTTACCGGGCATAAAAGCCGGTAAGGAGGCCTTCACGGACTTGCGGGTCAGGCGCCGGCGGCCGACTTCAGTGCCTCCGCGCGAGCCGTGCTCTCCCAGGGGAGGTCGAGCTCGGGACGGCCGAAGTGGCCGTACGCCGCGGTCGGGGCGTAGATCGGGCGCAGCAGGTCGAGGTCGCGGATGATCGCCGCCGGCCGGAGGTCGAAGACCTCGGTGATGGCCTGCTGGATCTTCGACGGGTCGACCGTCTCGGTGCCGAACGTCTCGACGAACAGGCCGACCGGGGCCGCCTTGCCGATCGCGTACGCGACCTGGACCTCGGTCCGCTGGGCCAGGCCCGCGGCGACGACGTTCTTGGCCACCCAGCGCATCGCGTACGCGGCGGAGCGGTCGACCTTGGACGGGTCCTTGCCGGAGAACGCGCCGCCACCGTGGCGGGCCATGCCGCCGTAGGTGTCGACGATGATCTTGCGGCCGGTCAGGCCCGCGTCGCCCATCGGGCCGCCGATGACGAAGCGGCCGGTCGGGTTGACCAGCAGGCGCGCGCCGGAGGTGTCGATGCCCAGGCCCTCGAGCTCGGGGCCGACGACGTGCTCCTTGACGTCGACGCTGAGCATCTTCTCCAGGTCGATGCCGTCGGCGTGCTGCGAGGACACGACGACCGTGTCGAGGCGGACCGGCTGGTCGCCGGCGTACTCGATGGTCACCTGGGTCTTGCCGTCCGGGCGCAGGTACGGCAGCACGCCGTCCTTGCGGACCGCGGTCAGGCGCTTGGAGAGCCGGTGGGCCAGCGCGATCGGCAGCGGCATCAGCTCGGGGGTGTCCGAGCAGGCGTAGCCGAACATCAGGCCCTGGTCGCCGGCGCCCTGGCGGTTGATCTCGTCCTCGTCCGACTCGACGCGCGACTCGTAGGCGGTGTCGACGCCCTGGGCGATGTCGGGCGACTGCGAGCCGATGGCGACGTTGACCCCGCAGGAGTTGCCGTCGAAGCCCTTGGCGGAGGAGTCGTAGCCGATCTTGAGGATGACGTCGCGGACGATCGTGGGGATGTCGGCGTAGGCCTCGGTCGTCACCTCGCCGGCCACGTGCACCTGGCCGGTGGTGATCAGGGTCTCGACCGCGACGCGGCTGCGCGGGTCCTTCGACAGGAGACCGTCGAGGATCGAGTCGCTGATGGCGTCGCAAATCTTGTCGGGGTGCCCTTCGGTCACCGACTCCGAGGTGAACAATCTGCTGCTAGACGCGGTCACGGTGGCCGTCACTTCCTCACCTAGACGTCGGATGCCCGGAAAGTTAGGCACCCCTTACCAGTGCAAGCGTACTGACTATCGCTCCAGGGACGGTCAACGCTTCATGAAGCTCACAACAGCGTCCCACACCATGGACGCCAGTTCCGCTTTCTGCACGAGAGGTAGGGGTTTTTCAGTGGAATCGGCCCCTAGCAGCCAGCCCGAATTGTCCTCGGTGCCGAACGCCTTGCCGTCCCCGACGGCGTTGACGACCAGCAGGTCCGCGCCCTTGCGCTTGAGTTTCGCGCGGGCGTGGTCGAGGACGCTGCCGTGCTCGTCGCCGGTTTCCGCGGCGAAGCCGACGACGACCTGCCCGGCCCGCCGGTTCCGCACCAGTTCGGCCAGGATGTCCGCGTTGCGGTCGAGGGTGATCACCGGGTCCGGCTGGTCGTCGGACTTCTTGATCTTGTGGTCGGCCCGGTTCGCCGGCCGGAAGTCGGCCACGGCGGCGGCCATCACCACGACGTCGGCGCGCTCGGACGCGGCGTGCACGGCCTGCCGCAGCTCCTCGGCCGTCGAGACGTGCTGCACGGTCGCGCCCGCCGGGTCCGGCAGCGCGACGGTGTGCGCGGTGACCAGGGTGACGTCGGCGCCGCGCTGGGCGGCGACGCGGGCCAGCGCGTAGCCCTGCTTGCCCGACGAGCGGTTGCCCAGGTAGCGGACCGGGTCGAGCGGCTCGCGCGTCCCGCCCGCCGACACGACGACGCGGACGCCTTCGAGGTCGCGCGGGAGGGCGTCCGGCCGGGCCAGCAGCAGCCGGGCCAGGTCGACGATCTCGGCCGGGTTCGCCAGGCGGCCCTTGCCGGTGTCGACACCGGTCAGCCGGCCGGAGTCGGGCTCGGTGACGATCGCGCCGCGCGAGCGCAGCAGGGCCACGTTGGCGCGGGTCGCGGGGTGCTCCCACATCTCCGTGTGCATCGCCGGGAAGAAGGCGACCGGGCACCGGGCGGTGAGCAGGGTGTTCGTCAGCAGGTCGTCCGCGAGGCCGTGGGCGGCCTTGGCGAGGAGGTTCGCCGTGGCCGGGACGACCAGGACCAGGTCGGCTTCCTTGCCGACGCGGACGTGCTGCACCTCCGGCACCTCGGTGAACACGCCGGTGTGCACCGGGTGCCCCGAGAGGGCTTCGAAGGTCGCCGCGCCGACGAAGTTCAGCGCGGCTTCGGTGGGGACCACGCGGACGTCGTGACCGGATTCGGTCAGCCCGCGCAGCACCTCACAGGCCTTGTAGGCGGCGATGCCGCCGCCCACGCCCAGGACGACGCGGGGTTTACTCACCCTCGGTGTGCTCGAGCAGGCCGCCGTGGATCTCGCGCAGCGCGATCGAGAGCGGCTTCTCGCGCGGGCCCGGCTCGACGAGCGGGCCGACGTACTCCAGCAGGCCCTCGCCCAGCTGGGCGTAGTAGTCGTTGATCTGGCGGGCGCGCTTGGCCGAGTAGATCACCAGCGCGTACTTCGAGCTGACCTTCTCGAGCAGGTCGTCGATCGGGGGGTTGGTGATGCCCTCGAGTTCTTCGGTCAAGGCGATCTGGCTGGTCACGCGTGGTGCTCCGATTCTTCGGAAGACTGAACCTTATTCTGGCTAGGTTGGCGCCACGGAACCGCAGGCTGCCTGCCTGCGGTGACGCTCGCGCCGACCGACGGCTGAATAAGGTTCACTGATCAGTAATCAAGTTTAGCAAGTGCTCGGCGGCCTCCCGCACGTCGGCGTTGACGACGCGGTGGTCGAACTCCCCCGCGGCCGCCAGCTCGCGCTCCGCTTCGGCCAGCCGGGCCTGCACGGCGGCCTCGTTCTCGGTGCCGCGCCCGGTCAGCCTGCCGACCAGTTCTTCCCAGGACGGCGGCATCAGCATCACCAGCCGCGCCTCCGGCATCGCCGCGCGGACCTGGCGGGCGCCCTGGAGCTCGATCTCCAGGATCGCCGGGCGGCCCTCGGCGAGCGCCTTCTCGACCGGCTCGCGCGGGGTGCCGTAGCGGTTGCCGGTGAACTCGGCCCACTCCAGGAGCCTGCCGTCGGCGATCATCGCGTCGAACTCGGCGCGGTCGACGAAGTGGTAGTGCGCGCCGTCGACTTCGCCGGGGCGGGGCTTGCGCGTGGTGACCGAGACGCTGAAGTAGATGTCGGGCTCCAGCTTCCGCAGCTCGCCCACCACGCTCGACTTCCCGACCCCCGAAGGCCCCGATACGACGGTGAGCCGGTGCCGGGGGAGGTCCCCCGTCACCGGCTCACCGCCGCGGTCGGCGCCCGGGGTCACCGGGTAGT
The DNA here is from genome assembly GCF_010550475.1 of Amycolatopsis sp. SID8362. Lineage (NCBI taxonomy): Bacteria > Bacillati > Actinomycetota > Actinomycetes > Pseudonocardiales > Pseudonocardiaceae > Amycolatopsis > Amycolatopsis sp. SID8362. The sequence continues at coordinate 12,437 of NZ_JAAGNB010001658.1, read as the reverse complement.
CACGACCGTCGCCGTTCACTCGCCGCTGAACTCGGCCAGCAGCGCCTTGCGCTGCCGGTCGCCGAGACCGCGGAGGCGACGGCTGGGGGCGATCTCCAGTCGTTCCATGGTCTGCTGCGCGCGGACCTTGCCGACGCCCGGAAGGGCCTCGAGCAGAGCCGAAACCTTCATCTTGCCGAGGACTTCGTTCTCCTCGGCCTGCTTCAGCACGTCGACCAGAGTGGTACCGCCCCGCTTCAGCCGCTCCTTCAGCTCAGCACGGATGCGGCGAGCGGCGGCGGCCTTCTCCAGCGCCGCAGCGCGCTGTTCCTCTGTCAGCTGGGGAAGTGCCACGTTTTCCTCCGGTAGTTCTCAAATCTGGGTGGGTGACGCGACGGTACCCACCCGTGAGCACCGGCCACAATGCGGGGGTGCCTGGTGGGACCGGGTTCCGGCCCCTGCTATTGGCCGTTTTCCTGCGGGTCGGCCAGCACTTCGGCGACGCGTTCGACCGCTTGGCGCAAAGCCTGGTGCTCCGGACCGTACTTCAGGATGTCGCGGGACGACGCGGGCAGCACGCCCGGCAGTCCCGCTCCGAAAAGCGCCTTCAAATCGGCCACAGTGGCTCCCTGGGCCCCGAAACCGGGTGCCAGCACCGGACCGTTCAGCCGCGAGAGATCGAGTTCCCCCGGCGCAACGGTGGCGCCGACGACGACCCCTACATCGCCGAGCGGTGCCGCGGCTGCGTTGAGCGCCGCCGCGGAATCGACGATCGACTGCCCCACCGTGCGCCCGTCGGGCAGCTTCGCGTTCTGCACCGCGGCCGCTTCGGGGTTCGAAGTCCGAGCAAGCACGAAGATGCCGCGCCCCGCGGAGACCGCCGTTTCGGCGCATTGGGCCAAAGAGCCGAACCCGAGGTACGGCGAAACGGTCATGGCGTCGGCCGCGATCGCAGCGCCGTCGGCCACGTACGCGGCCGTGTACGCGGCCATCGTGGACCCGATGTCGCCGCGCTTGACGTCCAGCAGCACCAGCGCGCCCGCGGCACGGGCGGTCTCCACCACCCGTTCCAGGACGCGGACACCGGCGGCCCCGAAACTTTCGAAGAACGCCGACTGCGGCTTCACGATCGCCGCGCGGGCCGCCAGGACCTCCGTGGCGGACAGCGCGAACCGTTCCAGGCCCGAAGCGTCCACCGGGAGCCCCCAGGCCTCGATCAGGCCCGGGTGCGGGTCGATGCCGGCGCACAGCGGGCCGCGGGCCGCGACGGCCTTGGCCAGCCGCGCCCCGAACCGCTCCCCCGCCGTCACGACTTCGCCTTCAGCGCCGCCTGCAGCTCCTGCAGGGACTTCACCCCGATGTCGCCCCGGATGAGCGCCTCGATGCCGTGCACGGCCGCCGCGGCGCCCTGCACGGTCGTCACGCACGGGATGTCGCGCGACACCGCGGCGGTGCGGATCTCGTAGCCGTCGACGCGGGGACCGCTGTTGCCGTAAGGGGTGTTGATCACCATGTCGACCTCGCCCGCGAGGATGACGTCCACGATGTTCGGCTCGGCTTCGGTCGACCCCTCGTAGTGCTTGCGCACCACCGTGCACGCGACCCCGTTGCGCCGCAGCACTTCCGCGGTGCCGGACGTGGCGAGGATCTCGAACCCGAGGTCCGCCAGGCGCTTCACCGGGAACACCAGCGAGCGCTTGTCGCGGTTGGCGACCGAGACGAACACGCGCCCGGATGTCGGCAGCGAGCCGTAGGCACCGCTCTGGGACTTGGCGAAGGCCTTGCCGAAGGAGACGTCGACGCCCATCACCTCGCCGGTGGACTTCATCTCCGGGCCCAGCAGGGAATCCACGCCGTGGCCCTCGGGGGTGCGGAAGCGGTGGAAGGGCAGCACGGCTTCCTTGACCGCGACCGGTGAGTCGGCGGGCAGCTGCCCGCCGTCGCCCTCGGCCGGCAGGACACCGCTGCGGCGCAGGTCCTTGATCGACGAGCCGGTCATCACCAGCGCGGCGGCCTTGGCCAGCGGCACCGCCGTCGCCTTGGACACGAACGGCACCGTGCGCGACGCGCGCGGGTTGGCCTCCAGGACGTACAGGACGTCGTCCTTGAGCGCGTACTGGACGTTCAGGAGCCCCCGCACGCCCACGCCGCGCGCGATCGCCTCGGTGGAGCGGCGGACGGCCTGCAGGTCCGTGTGCCCGAGCGTGATCGGCGGCAGCGCGCACGAGGAGTCGCCGGAGTGGATCCCGGCCTCCTCGATGTGCTCCATGACGCCGCCGAGGTAGAGCTCCTCGCCGTCGAACAGCGCGTCGACGTCGATTTCGATGGCGTCGTCGAGGAAGCGGTCGACGAGCACCGGGTGCTCGGGGGTGATCTCCGTGGCGCGGCTGATGTAGCCGGCCAGGGTCTCCTCGTCGTAGACGATCTCCATGCCGCGCCCGCCGAGCACGTACGACGGGCGGACGAGCACCGGGTAGCCGATCTCGTCGGCGATCCGCTTGGCACCCTCGAAGGATGTCGCCGTGCCGTAGCGCGGCGCGGGCAGCCCGGCGTCGGTGAGCACTTCACCGAACGCGCCGCGGTCCTCGGCCAGGTGGATGGCCTCCGGCGGCGTCCCGACCACCGGGACACCGGCGTCGGCCAGGCGCTTCGCCAGTCCCAGCGGGGTCTGCCCGCCGAGCTGGACGATCACGCCGGCGACCGTGCCGGACGCCTGCTCGGCGTGCACGACCTCGAGGACGTCCTCGAAGGACAGCGGCTCGAAGTACAGCCGGTCGGACGTGTCGTAGTCGGTGGACACGGTTTCCGGGTTGCAGTTGACCATGACGGCCTCGAAACCCGCCTCCCGCAACGCGATCGCCGCGTGCACGCAGGAGTAGTCGAACTCGATGCCCTGGCCGATCCGGTTCGGGCCGGAGCCGAGGATGAGCACCTTCGGCTTGTCGGACTGAACGGCCACTTCGGACTGCGCGTCGGGGTCCGACTCGTAAGCCGAGTAGTGGTAAGGGGTTTTGGCCGCGAACTCGGCCGCGCAGGTGTCGACGGTCTTGAACACCGGCCGCACGCCGAGGCGGTGGCGCAGCGCGCGGACGCCGTCCTCGCCCGCCAGTTCCGGCCGCAGCGCGGCGATCTGGCGGTCCGAAAGGCCGGTGCGCTTGGCGCGGCGCAGCAGGTCGCCGTCCAGCACCGGCGCGTCGCGGACCTCGGCGCCGACCTCGCCGATGAGGGCGATCTGGTCGATGAACCACGGGTCGATGCCGGAGGCTTCGTGCACCTGCTCGACGGTGCCGCCGAGCCGCAGCGCGCGTTCCACTTCGTACAGCCGGCCTTCGTGCGGCGTGCGCAGCGAGTCCAGAGTGGACTCCAGCGTGACGCCCTCGGGGTCGGGCAGCGTCCAGAACCCGGTCGCCTTGGTCTCGATCGACCGCATCACCTTGCCGAGCGCCTCGGGGAAGCTGCGGCCGAACGACATCGCTTCGCCGACGCTCTTCATCGTCGTGGTCAGCGTCGGGTCCGCGCCCGGGAACTTCTCGAAGGCGAACCGCGGCATCTTCACGACGACGTAGTCCAAAGTGGGCTCGAACGCCGCCGGCGTCTCGCCGGTGATGTCGTTCTGGATCTCGTCGAGGGTGTAGCCGATGGCGAGCTTCGCGGCGATCTTGGCGATCGGGAAGCCGGTGGCCTTGGAGGCGAGCGCACTCGACCGGGACACGCGCGGGTTCATCTCGATGACGACCATCCGGCCGTCACGCGGGTTGATCGCGAACTGGATGTTGCAGCCGCCGGTGTCGACACCCACCTCGCGCAGCACGGCGATGCCGACGTCGCGCATCACCTGGTACTCGCGGTCGGTGAGCGTCATCGTCGGCGCGACGGTGACGGAGTCGCCGGTGTGCACGCCCATCGCGTCGACGTTCTCGATCGAGCAGACGACCACGACGTTGTCGCTCTTGTCGCGCATCAGCTCGAGCTCGTACTCCTTCCAGCCGAGCACGCTCTCCTCGATGAGCACCTCGGTGACCGGCGACTCGGTGAGCCCGGTGGACGCGAGCCGCTCGAGGTCCTCGGGCGTGTGCGCCATGCCGGAGCCGAGCCCGCCCATGGTGAAGGAGGGCCGGATGACGACCGGGAGGCCCAGTTCCTTGACGGTGGCGCGGACCTCGTCCATGTCGTGGCAGACGCGCGAGCGCGGAACCTCGGCGCCGATGGTGCGCACGATGTCCTTGAACTTCTGCCGGTCCTCACCGCGCTGGATGGCGTCGATGTCGGCGCCGATCAGCTCGACGCCGTACTTGTCGAGCACGCCGCGCTCGTGCAGGGCGACGGCGCAGTTGAGCGCGGTCTGCCCGCCGAGGGTCGCGAGGATCGCGTCGGGGCGTTCCTCGGCGATGACCTTCTCGACGAAGTCCGGCGTGACCGGCTCGATGTAGGTCGCGTCGGCGAACTCGGGGTCGGTCATGATGGTGGCCGGGTTCGAGTTCACCAGTGACACGCGCAGGCCTTCGCTGCGCAGCACCCGGCAGGCCTGGGTACCGGAGTAGTCGAACTCCGCGGCCTGCCCGATCACGATCGGCCCGGAGCCGATCACCAGCACGTGCTGGATGTCCGTCCTCTTCGGCATCAGGCCTTCTTCTCCATGAGCGAAACGAAATCGTCGAACAGGGGGGCCGCGTCGTGCGGCCCGGCCGCGGCTTCGGGGTGGTACTGCACCGAGAACGCCGGGACGTCGAACGCCCGCAGGCCTTCGACCGCGCCGTCGTTGGCGCAGTAGTGGCTGACCTGAGCCGCGCCGAACGGCGACTCGAAGCGCTGCCCGGGCTCGCCTTCCAGGGCGAAGCCGTGGTTCTGCGCGGTGATCGCGACCTGCTTGGTCGCGACGTCGATCACCGGGATGTTGATGCCGCGGTGGCCGTAGCGCATCTTGTACGTGCCCAGGCCGAGCGCGCGGCCCAGGACCTGGTTGCCGAAGCAGATGCCGAACAGCGGGATCTCGCGGCCCAGGACCTGCTTGGTCAGCTCGGTGGCGTGCGTCGTCGTGGCCGGGTCGCCCGGGCCGTTCGACAGGAACACGCCGTCCGGTTCGACCGCCAGCAGGTCGTCCAGGGTCGAGGTCGAGGGCAGCACGTGCACCTCGATGCCGCGCTTGACCATCTGGCGCGGGGTGTTGGACTTGATGCCCAGGTCCAGCGCGACTACCCGGAACCGCGTCTCGCCCTCCGCGGGAACCACGTAGGAGCGCGGCGTGGTGACCTGGCCGGCCAGGTCGGCGCCCTCCATCTTCGGGCTCGCCAGTACCTCCGCGACCATCTCGTCGACCGCGCCCAGCGCGTCGCCGGAAAACACCCCGGCGCGCATCGCGCCCAGCTCGCGCAGGTGCCGCGTCAGCGACCGGGTGTCGACCTCGGCGATGCCGACGATGCCCTGGCGCACCAGCTCTTCGTCCAGCGTGCGCTTGGAGCGCCAGTTGGACGGCGTGCGCGCGGGGTCGCGGACGACGTAGCCGTTGACCCAGATCTTCGAGGACTCGTCGTCCTCGTCGTTCCAGCCGGTGTTGCCGATCTGCGGCGCCGTCTGCACCACGATCTGCCCGTGGTAGGACGGGTCCGTCAGCGTCTCCTGGTAACCGGTCATGCCGGTGCAGAACACCGCCTCGCCGAGGGTTCGCCCCTGCGCGCCGTAGGCAGCGCCGCGGAACACCCGGCCGTCTTCGAGTACCAGTGCGGCCTGAGCGCGCGCGTTCACTGGGCACCTCCCTTGATCTTGAGCTGTTCGATCCACTGTGGATAGTCGTCGAGGTCGTCGCCGCGGAAGCCGGTGTCGACCTCGGTTTCGCCGGCCCGCCAGGTGACGACGAGCAGTGCGTCGGTGCCCATCACCTTCCCGGCGATCTTCGAGTCGCGGCGGACGCCGGTGATCGCCTCGCGCGGGATCCAGAAGCCGGGCGCTCCGCCGCGTTCGACCGCGACGCCCCCGGCGTGCAGCCGCCAGGACGCGGAAGTCCGCAGCCCCGCGCCCCGGGTGACGACCCGGTTCTGCCACTCCCCCGCGAACGTCGTGGCGACGTAGACGCCGGTGGACTCCAGCAGGACGTCACCCGGCTCCGCGGGGATCTCCGGGAACGGCGGCACCTGCACGCTCTGCGCGCGCGCCTTGCGCCGCCAGCCCACGTACATGCCCCAGAGGCAGAGCAGGAAGAAGGCGACGATCGCCAGCACCAGCCAAAGGCGTTCCATCAGCAGACCTTCCCGTCCCGCGCGGTGAGCCGCCCGCGCAGCAGGGTCGCGGTCACCACACCGGGGAGCCGCATTCCCTCGTACGGGGTGTTGGCGGCGATGCTGGCGAGTTCCGCGCCCCGGACGGTCCACTCGGCGTCCGGGTCGACGAGGGTCAGGTTCGCCGGCTCGCCGACCTCGATGGGGCGACCCTGGTCGGCCAGGTTGCCGATCTCGGCGGGGCGCTCGCTCATCACGCGGGCGACGCCGCGCCAGTCGAGCAGCCCGGTGCGGACCATGGTCTCGGCCACGATGGACAGCGCCGTCTGCAGCCCCAGCATGCCCGGCCGCGCCGCGCTCCACTCGGTGTCCTTGTCCTGCACGGCGTGCGGCGCGTGGTCGGTGGCCACGCAGTCGATGACGCCCTCGGCCAGCGCCGCGCGCAGCTTCTCCGCGTCGGATTCCGTGCGCAGCGGCGGGTTCACCTTGTTGACCGGGTCGTAGGTGGCCAGGCGCTCGTCGGTGAGCAGCAGGTGGTGCGGGGTGACCTCGGCCGACACCTTCGTGCCGCGGTCCTTGGCCCAGCGCAGCACGTCCGTGGTGCCCGAAGTGGACACGTGGCAGACGTGCAGCCGCGCGTTCGCGTGCAGCGCCAGCAGGCAGTCGCGGGCCACGATGGACTCCTCCGCGGCGGCCGGCCAGCCGGTGTAGCCGAGCCGGGCCGCGCGCTCGCCCTCGTGCGCCTGGGCGCCGACGGTCAGCCGCGGCTCCTCGGCGTGCTGCGCGATGACGACGTCGAGCGCGGTCGAGTACTCCAGCGCGCGGCGCATCAGCAGCGGGTCGGCGACGCAGAGGCCGTCGTCGGAGAACACCTTCACCCGCGCCTGCGAGTTCGCCATCGTGCCCAGCTCGGCGAGCTTCTCACCCTTGAGCCCGACGGTGACCGCGCCGACCGGGTGGACGTCGACCAGGCCGACCTCCTGCCCGCGCCGCCACACGTGGTCGACGATCACGGCGTTGTCGGCGACCGGGTCGGTGTTGGCCATCGCGAACACCGCCGTGTACCCGCCGAGCGCCGCCGCGGCCGAGCCGGAGTCGATGGTCTCGGTGTCCTCACGGCCGGGTTCGCGCAGGTGGGTGTGCAGGTCGACGAAGCCGGGCAGCAGCACCTGGCCGTTCGCTTCGACGATTTCGGCGTCTTCCGGGACGTCGACGGCGCCGATCGCGGTGATCACCCCGTCCTCGACGAGAACGTCGACCGGGTCGCCTTCGCCGTAGGGGCGGGCGCCCTTGATCACGGTGGTCACGCGGCGGCTCCTTCGCTGGCCAGGAGGTGGTAGAGGACCGCCATGCGCACGTGCACGCCGTTGCGGACCTGTTCGGTGATGGCCGAGGCCGGGGAGTCGGCGACCGCGCTGGCGATCTCCATCCCGCGCAGCATCGGGCCGGGGTGCAGGACGACCGCGTGGTCCGGCAGCAGCTTCTGCCGCTTTTCCGAAAGGCCGTACGCGATCGAGTACTCGCGTGCTGACGGGAAGAACCCGCCGTGCATCCGTTCCGCCTGGACGCGCAGCATCATCACCGCGTCGACCGCGGGCAGCTCGGCGTCGAGGTCGTGCGAGACGGTGACCGGCAGGCTCTCGACGCCGTAGGGCAGCAGCGTCGGCGGCGCGACGAGCACCACTTCGGCGCCGAGGGCGGCGAGCAGGTGGATGTTCGAGCGCGCGACCCGGCTGTGCAGGACGTCCCCGACGATCGCGATCCGGCGGTCCTTGAGCGAGCCGAGGCGTTCCCTGAGCGTGGCCGCGTCGAGCAGGGCCTGCGTCGGGTGCTCGTGGGTGCCGTCGCCGGCGTTGACCACGGACGTGCCGGGCTCGGCGAGCCACTCCGAGAGCCGCTGGGCGGCGCCGCTGGCGGGGTGCCGGACGATCACGCAGTCGGCGCCCGCGGCGGCCAGCGTCAGCGCCGTGTCGCGCAGCGATTCGCCCTTGTTGACCGAGGAACTGGACGCGGAGACGTTGATCACGTCGGCGCTCATCCACTTCCCGGCGATCTCGAAGGAGACCCGCGTGCGTGTCGAGTTTTCGTAGAACAGGGTGATCACCGTGCGGCCGCGCAGCGTCGGCAGCTTCTTGACCTCGCGGCCGAGCAGCGTGTGCTTCAGCTCGTCGGCGGTGTCGAGCACGGCGGTGGCCAGCGCCGGGTCGAGCCCGTCGGTGGCGAGCAGGTGCTTCAAGACTCTTCTCCCGGTGCGTCTGACGGGCGCAGCAGCACCGCGTCGCGGCCGTCGATCTCGGCCAGCAGGACGGACACGCCTTCGGTGCGCGCGGTCGGCACGTTCTTGCCCACGTAGTCGGCGCGGATCGGCAGCTCGCGGTGGCCGCGGTCGACCAGGACGGCGAGCTGCACCGCGCGGGGGCGGCCGTGATCACGGAGGGCATCGAGCGCGGCCCGGATCGTGCGGCCGGAGAAGAGCACGTCGTCGACCAGGATCACCACCCGGTCGTCGATGCCGTCGGGCGGCAGCTGCGTCTGTTCGAGCGCGCGCGGCGGGCGGCGGCGGAGGTCGTCCCGGTAGAGGGTGACGTCGAGGGCGCCGGTGGGCGGGCGGACCCCGGAGAACTCGCCGATCTTGTCGGCCAGGCGGGCCGCGAGCGGCGTGCCCCGGGACGGGATGCCGAGCAACACGGGCGGGGTAGTGCTCTCCGCACCGTTCGCGGTCTTTTCGATGACCTGATGGGCCATTCGGGCGATCGTGCGCGCGACATCGCCGGCCGTCAGGAGCTCGCGCTCCCCGGCCGAACCAGCCGCGCCACGCGGACGTGACGACACTGCCGACTCCTTCCCCGCCTCGCCGGACGGGTCCTTAAAGGACGTCTGTTCCCCTGCTGGTCGGGGCTTTCGCACCGACAGTAGCAGGCACTTTGCTCAGTCTTCCGGGTGGTGTGGCGTGATTCGCGGCAAGCTTCTGCTTGACCTGGTGACAACAATGCGTAACCATTACTCTGAGTATTCGACTCAGCGAGTCCCCTGGACCGGTCACCCCGACCGGTCGGGGGGTGAAGAACGGAGAACGACCAGATGGGCGATTACGCCAAGGCGCTCGGGGCCAAGCTCCGCGGGATCCGCCAGCAGCAGGGCCTGTCCCTGCACGGGGTCGAGCAGAAGTCCGGTGGGCGCTGGAAGGCCGTCGTCGTCGGCTCGTACGAGCGTGGCGACCGTGCCGTCACCGTGCAGAAGCTGGCCGAGCTGGCCGACTTCTACGGTGTGCCGGTGGTCGAGCTGCTGCCCGAGGGCCGGGTCCCCTCCGGTGCCGAGCCCGCCACCAAGATCGTGATCAACCTCGAGCGCCTGCAGCAGCTGCCGGCCGAAAAGGTGGGCCCGCTGGCCCGCTACGCGGCGACGATCCAGAGCCAGCGCGGCGACTACAACGGCAAGGTGCTCTCGATCCGCACCGAGGACCTGCGGTCGCTGGCGATCATCTACGACATGACGCCGGGCGAGCTGACCGAGCAGCTCATCGACTGGGGTGTCCTGCCGCCGGAGGCCCGTCCCTCCAAGGAAGACTGATCGCAGGTGTTGCTGTGCCGACGCAGTGAGCGTTCCCCGGTGGGGCACCGGAGACGCTCACTGGCTTCGTCGGGGGGCTCGCAGCAGGCCTAGAGAACGGCGCGGAGGCGGTCGGCGATGGTGCCGATCCGGCCCAGCACGCCGTTGACGAACCGCGGTGAATCGTCCGTGGACAGTTCCTTCGCGAGGCCCACGGCCTCGTCGATCGCGACCGGGTCCGGCACGTCCTCGGCCCAGAGCAGCTCGTAGACCCCGACCCGCAGCACCGCGAGGTCGACCTTCGGCATCCGCTCCAGGGTCCAGCCCTGCGCGTGCTCGGCCAGCAGCTCGTCGATCTGCGCCTTCCGGCCGGTGACGCCCTCGACCAGGCTGATCGTGTAGTCCGCGATCGGGTCGACCTCGGTCGCGCCGACCCGGTCGGCCAGCAGCGTCACCGCGTCGGTGTCGCGCTGCGCGGCCTCGTACAGCATTTCCACCGCGCGACGGCGCGCCTGCCTGCGGCTGATCGCGCCGCCGCGGTTCGGGTGGGGTTTCGAAGTGGGCATCAGCTGGAGACGCGGCCCAGGTAACGGCCGTCGCGGGTGTCGACCTTGATCTTCTCGCCGGTGGACAGGAACAGCGGGACCTGGATCTCCGCGCCGGTTTCCAGCGTCGCCGGCTTGGTGCCGCCGGTCGAGCGGTCGCCCTGCAGGCCCGGGTCGGTGTGCTGGATGATGATCTCGACCGACGTCGGCAGCTCGACGTACAGCGGCTCGTTCTCGTGCACCGCGACCTGGACCTCGGTGTTCTCGAGCATGTAGTTGGCGTTGTCGCCGACGACCTCGGCCGGGACCGTGATCTGGTCGTAGGTGTCGCCGTCCATGAAGACGAAGTCGGCGCCGTCCTTGTACAGGTAGGTCATGTTCCGGCGGTCCACCGTGGCCGTGTCGACCTTCGTGCCCGCGTTGAACGTCTTGTCGACCACCTTGCCGGTGAGCACGTGCTTGAGCGTCGTGCGCACGAACGCACCGCCCTTGCCCGGCTTGACGTGCTGGAACGCGGTGACGGTCCACAGCTGGCCCTCGAGGTTGAGGACGAGCCCGTTCTTCAGGTCGTTGGTCGTGGCCACGAGCTTGCAGTCTCCTGTGTCGAATCTTCGGGTTCGGGGCCGCTGTCAGACGACCACGAGGTTCTTGGTGCTCAGGGTGAGGAGTTCGGGCTCCCCAGCCCGCACGACGAGCGTGTCCTCGATGCGCACGCCACCACGTCCCGCGAGGTACACGCCGGGCTCGACGGTGACCGCCATACCGGCGGACAGTGTACCGACGCCCGTCGCGGCGAAGCTGGGCGCCTCGTGGATCTGCAGGCCGACGCCGTGGCCGAGACCGTGCGCGAAGTGCTCGCCGTGCCCCGCGTCCGCGATCACCTTCCGCGCCGCGGCGTCCACTTCGGACACCTCGGCGCCCGGCACGACGGCGGCGACCCCGGCCGCCTGCGCGGTGTGCACGAGGTCGTAGACCTCCCGCTGCCAGTCCGCGGGCTCGCCGAGGACGAAGGTGCGGGTCATGTCCGAGTGGTAGCCGTCGACGGTGGCGCCGAAGTCCAGCTTCACGAAGTCGCCGCGCTTCAGCTCGGCGTGCGTCGGCTGGTGGTGCGGGATGGCCGAGTGCGCGCCGGCGGCGACGATGGAGGCGAAGCTGAGCGCCTCCGAGCCGTGCACCAGCATCCGGTTCTCCAGGTCACGGGCGATTTCCAGCTCGGTCCGCCCGGGCCGGAGGCCGCCGGCGGCGACCAGGTCGTCCAGTGCCCGGTCGGCGGCGGCGCACGCCTGGCGCAGCGCCTCGATCTCGGCCTCGTCCTTGACCACCCGCAGCCGCTCGACCAGGCCGGGCGTCCGCGTGAGCGCCACCTGCTGCCGGAGCGCTTCGTACTCCTCGACGCTCATGTGCTGGCTCTCGAACCCGACCCGCGAATACGTCTTGGGGTCCTTCGCGGCCTTCGCGACGAGGGCTGCGGCGCTGGCCCGGTCGACGACGGTCTCGAGGTCGGGCACCTCCCCGGCCGCCTGCGTGGTGTAGCGGCCGTCGGTGCAGAAGAGGGTCTTCCCCTCCCCGCCCGCGTGCAGCAGCACGGCGGCGTTCGAACCGGTGAACCCGGTCAGGTAGCGGATGTTCAGCAGGTCGGTGATCAGCAGCGCGTCCACGCCCGCTCCGGTCAGGAGCTCACGCAGCGCCGCACGACGTCGTCCATGGGTTTCGGGCACGCGCCCAGCCTAGTGCGCGGTGGCCAGGCGACTCGTGAGTAACCTGGCCTACACTCCGCAGGATGAGCGCTTGGGTGAGCCGCGGACTGGGGATGGCGGTGCTCCACGGCGTCGCGCTGACGCTGCTGGCGAAGTACGCCGTGTACCACCCGACGGACCAGGCACTGGTCGTGTCGGTGACCCTGGCCGTGCTGGTCGGCGCGGCGGCGCTGTGGAGCGCGCTCGACGCCTGGCGCGGCGTCCCCGACCGCGGCCGCGCGTGGTTCATCGCGGCGCTGGTCACGGGGGTCGTGTCGGGGCTGCTGTACGTGATCGGGCGGGCGGTGTTCGTCGACCAGACGGGCGTGTCGGAGCTCGGGGGCGCGCTGACCGGCGGCGCGGCGTTCTCGGCGCTGCTGGTGCTGGTGCCGGCCGGGCTCGGGCTGTTCGTCGGC
>NZ_JAAGNB010001851.1:0-5443 GCF_010550475.1 Amycolatopsis sp. SID8362 | reverse complement strand
AGCGCTCGCGCGGCCCGCCCGGCCGTCGTCGCCCGGCCGCGGCCCGAGGTCCTGCCGCTGTCCTCGAACCAGCGCAGCCTGTGGTTCGTCGAGCAGCTCGACCAGGCCGGCGCGACCTACAACGTCCCCCGCGCGCTGCGGCTGACCGGCCCGCTCGACGTGGCCGCGCTGCGGCAGGCGTTCGCCGACGTCGTCGAGCGCCACGAGGCCCTGCGGACGGTGTTCCCGGACGTCGACGGCGTGCCGCGCCAGGAAATCCGCCCGCTGACCGAGCTGCCGTGGACCGAAGAACCGGTCGACGTCGCCGAGTTCGCCGCGCGCGAGTTCGACCTCGCCGCCGACTTCCCGATCCGCGCGGCTCTGCGGCGCGAGGGTGACGACCACATCCTCGTAGTCGTCACGCACCACATCGCGAGCGATGGCTGGTCGTTCGCCCCGTTGCTGCGCGACCTCTCGACCGCCTACGCCGCCCGTGTCGCGGGTGGACGTCCGAAGTGGACGCCGCTGCCGGTGCAGTACGCGGACTACGCGCTGTGGCAACAGGAATCGCCCGGCGACTCGCTGGAGCACTGGGCCGAGGCGCTCGCCGGGCTGCCCGACGAGATCAACCTGCCCTTCGACCACCCGCGCCCGCCGGTCGCCACGCACCGGGGCGCCACCCTGCCCGTGATCCTCGATGCGGACCTGCACGCGCGGCTGTTGGAGCTGGCCCGCGGTGAGCACGCGACGCTGTTCATGGTGCTGCAGGCCGGGTTCGCGGCCTTGCTGTCTCGCCTCGGCGCCGGGGACGACGTCGCGATCGGCACTCCGTCGGCGGGCCGGCCGGACGCCGCGCTCGACGACCTCGTCGGGTTCTTCGTCCACACCCTCGTGCTGCGGACCGACCTCGGCGGCGACCCGAGCTTCACCGAGCTGGTGCACCGGGTCCGCGAGCGCGCGCTGACCGCGTTCGACCACGCCGACGTCCCGTTCGAGCGGATCGTCGAGCGGCTCAACCCGGCCCGCTCGACCGCGCGGCACCCGCTGTTCCAGGTCATGCTGGCGCTGCAGAACAACGTGGCGGCCAACCTGGCGCTGCCCGGCGTGACCGCGGCGGACGTGCCGGTCGCCACGGCGACCGCGAAGTTCGACCTCACCCTGAACCTGGAGGAGAACACCGGCGCCGACGGGACCCCGGCCGGTATCGGCGGCTACCTGGAGTACGCGACAGACCTCCTGGAACCGGGCACCGCGGCCGACCTCGCGGACCGGTTCGTCCGCCTGCTGACCGCGGCCGTCGCGGACCCCGCGGCGCCGCTGTCCACAGTGGACCTGCTGGCCCCGGCGGAAGCGGCGGCGATCGACGCCGCCAACACGGCGACGGCGAGCCCGGTCCCGGACACCTCGGTGATCGAGCTGTTCGAAGCCCAGGCCGCGCGCACGCCGGACGCTCCCGCGCTGGAGTTCGGCGCCACGACGCTGACCTACGCCGAGCTGAACGCCCGCGCCAACCAGCTCGCCCGTCACCTGGCCGCACACGGCGCCGGGCCCGAGCGGTACGTCGCCCTGTCGCTGCCGCGCGACGAGCAGCTGATCATCGCCATGCTCGCGGTGCTCAAGACCGGCGCCGGCTACCTCGCGCTCGACCTCGACTACCCGGCCGACCGCATCGCGATGATGCTCGAGGACGCCGACCCGGCCTTGGTGCTGACTCCCGACGAACTCGTCTATGCCGGGGACACCGGAAACCTCGCGCACACGGCGTCGCCGGACAGCCCCGCCTATGTGATCTTCACGTCGGGCTCGACCGGCCGCCCCAAGGGCGTCGTCGTCCCGCGCCGCCCGCTGCTGAACTTCCTGCTGGACATGGTGGACCGGTTCGGCATCGCCGCCGGGGACCGGCTGCTGGCCGTAACCACGGTCGGCTTCGACATCGCCGGCCTGGAGATCTTCGCGCCGCTGCTGGCCGGGGCGACCGTCGTCCTCGCGAGCCGCGACGACGTCCGCGACTCCCGGGCGCTGGCCGCGCTCGCGGAGGACCGCGTCACGCTCCTGCAGGCGACGCCGAGCCTGTTCCACGCGCTGCTGGCCGAGCCCGTCGACCTCTCCGGCGTGCACGTCGTCGTCGGCGGCGAAGCCCTGCCCGACGACCTCGCGGTCGCACTGCGGGCCAGGGCCGCGTCGGTGACCAACATGTACGGCCCGACCGAGACGACGATCTGGTCGACCACCGCCCGCGTCGGCGATGGCGCACCGACCATCGGCACGCCGATCGCGAACACGCAGGTGTACGTGCTGGACCGGGCGTTGCGGCCGGTGCCGCCGGGCGTACCGGGCGAGCTGTACCTGGCCGGCGACGGCGTCGTGCGCGGCTACCTCGGCCGGGCCGATCTCACCGCCGACCGGTTCGTCGCCAACCCGTTCGCCGACGGCGAGCGGATGTACCGCACCGGCGACCTGGTCGCCCGCCGCCGCGACGGCGAGCTCCGCTTCCTCGGCCGCGTCGACCACCAGGTCAAGATCCGCGGCTTCCGGATCGAGCTGGGCGAGATCGAGGCCGTGCTGGCCGCGCACCCGGCGGTCGCGCTGCGCGCCGTCGTCGTCCGCGAGGACCGGCCCGGCGACAAGCGCCTGGTCGCCTACGTGGTGCCGAGCGAGCCGGTCGAGGCCGAGGACCTGCGCCGCTATCTGGCCGCCGCGCTGCCGGGGTACATGGTGCCGTCGGCGTTCGTGCTGCTCGACGAGCTGCCCCGGACGCCGAACGGCAAGCTCGACCGCAAGGCGCTGCCCGCGCCCGAGATCGAGTCCGGCGCGGGCCGCCTCCCGCGGACCGCGACCGAGCAGGCGCTGTGCGCACTCTTCGGCGAAGTTCTCGGCGTCCCCGAGGTGGGCATCGACGACGGCTTCTTCGACCTGGGCGGGCATTCGCTGCTCGCCACCCGGCTGACCGGGCGGATCCGCGCGGTGCTCGGCCTCGACGTCACCGTGCGGGCGCTGTTCGCGAACCCGACCGTGGCGGGGCTGTGCGAAACCCTCGGTGCGGCGGTCGATGCGCGTCCGGCCGTGACGCGGCGCGAGCGCCCGGACCGCCTGCCGCTGGCCCCTGGCCAGGAGCGGTTGTGGTTCCTGGCCCGGATGGACCGCGAGGACACCGCCTACCACATGCCGATCGCGCTGCGGCTGCGCGGCGACGTCGACACCGGCGCGCTGGCGGCGGCACTGTCCGATGTGGCCGGTCGGCACGAATCCCTGCGCACGTACTACGCGGAGGACGAGTCCGGCCAGTACCAGGTGGTCCTGGACTCGTTCGAGGTTCCGTTCGAGGTGGCGACCGGCTCGGTCGCCGAGGCCGCGCGGACGCCGTTCGACCTGGCCACCGCGCCGCCGGTGCGCTCGTGGCTGTTCGGTGAAGGGGACGAGCACGTCCTGCTCGTACTGACGCACCACATCGCCGGCGACGGCTGGTCGATCCCGGTCCTGCTGCGCGACCTCGCCGAGGCGTACGCCGCCCGGCTCGACGGCCACGGTCCGGAGTGGACGCCGCTGCCGGTGCAGTACGCGGACTACACGCTGTGGCAACGGGAACTCGGCACCGACCTCGCCTACTGGGCGGGCGCGCTCGCCGGGCTGCCGGAGGAGCTGGCGCTGCCGTACGACCGCGTCCGGCCCGCCACGGCCGACCACGCCGGCGGGTCCGCGCCCGTCGTGATCCCGGCCGAGCTGCACGCCCGGCTCCTGGCGCTGGCGGCCGGGCGGCGCGCGACGCTGTTCATGGTGCTGCAGGCGGCGCTCGCCACGCTGCTGGCGCGGTTCGGCGCCGGGGACGACATCCCGATCGGCACCCCGGTCGCCGGGCGCCCCGACCCGGTGCTCGACGACCTCGTCGGGTTCTTCGTGAACACCGTCGTGCTGCGCACCGACCTCAGCGGTGCCCCGGCGTTCACCGAGCTGCTGGACCGCGTCCGCGAAACCGACCTGAGCGCGTTCGAGCACGACGACGTCCCGTTCGAGCGGCTCGTCGAAGAGCTGAACCCGGCGCGCTCGGCGGCGCGGCACCCGCTGTTCCAGGTGATGCTGGTGCTGCAGCAGGACACCCCGGCCGTCGCACTGTCCGGAGTGGACACCGAGCCGCACGAGGTGGCCCGCGCGGTCGCCAAGTTCGACCTCACCGTCGCCTTGGAGGACCACGGCGACGGCATCACGGGTGCCTTCGAATACGCGACGGCATTGTTCGACGCGGCCACCGCCGAGCGGCTGGCGAGCGCCTTCGTGCGGCTGCTGGAGCAGATCGCCGACGCCCCCGCGACGTCCATCGCGGACTTCGAGGTGCTCACGGCCGCCGAGCGCGAACTCGTGATGGCCGCGGGGAACGCCGTGCGGGTGAGCGACGCGCCGGTGGACTGCCTGCACACGATCGTCGAACGGCAGGACCCCGCCGCCGTGGCGATCCTGTTCGAGGGCGAGTCGCTGACCTACGGCGAGCTGAACGCCCGCGCCAACCAGGTCGCCCACCACCTCCTCGACGACGGCGTCCGGCGCGGCGAGGTGGTCGGCGTCCTGATGGAGCGCGGCTTCGAGTTCGCGATCGCGGTGCTCGGCGTGCTCAAGTCCGGTGCCGCCTACACGCTGCTGGACCCGAGCTACCCGGCCGAGCGGCTCGCCGCGGTTACCGAGCAGGCCGGCGTCGAGCGGGTGCTGAAGTCCCTGCCGAGCCACGCCGAGAGCACGAACCCGGACGTCGAGCTGACCCCGGCCGATCTGGCCTGCGTCATGTTCACCTCCGGGTCGACCGGCGTCCCCAAGGGCGTCGCGACTTCGCACCGCGGGGTCGTCGCCACGATGGGCCAGGGCTACGCCACCTTCGACGCCGACCAGGTGTGGCTGCAGTGCGCGCCGGTGTCGTGGGACGGCTTCGCGCTCCAGCTGTTCGGCGCGCTGCTCTACGGCGGCCGCACGGTCCTGCAGCCGGGCCAGAACCCGGAGCCGGAGCGGATCGCGGCGCTCGTCGCCGAGCACGGCGTCACCGTGCTGCACGCCTCGGCCAGCCTGTTCAACTACCTGCTGGACCAGGAACCGCAGGTCTTCACCGTGCTGCGCCGCGCGATGACCGGCGGCGAGCCGGCGTCGGTCGAGCACGTCACGAAGGCGCTGTGCGAGTACCCGGACGTCAAGCTGATCAACGGCTACGGCCCGGCCGAAAGCATGGGCTACACGACGTTCCACCCGATCACCGAAGCCGACCTCACCGGCACGGCGGTCCCGATCGGGCGGCCGGTCGCGAGCAAGCGCGCGTACGTCCTCGACGCGCACCTGGCGCCGGCCGCGCCCGGGGTCACGGGTGAGCTGTACCTGGCGGGCCACGGCCTGGCCGACGGCTACCGCGGCCTGCCCGCGGCGACGGCCGAGCGGTTCGTGGCGTCGCCGTTCGTGCCGGGGGAGCGGATGTACCGCACCGGCGACCTCG
>NZ_JAAGNB010001793.1:0-1525 GCF_010550475.1 Amycolatopsis sp. SID8362 | reverse complement strand
GCCGTTTCCTCCGCCGTCAGCCCGAGGATGATCCGCAGCACCAGGATTTCGCGCTGCCGCGGCGGGAGCGTGTCGAGCAGGCCGGACGACCAGTCCAGCGCGGCCGCGCGTTCGGCCTCTTCGCTCGTCGGGTCGCCGGGGGTCCAGTGGTCGGCGGGCGGCTCGGCGACCGGGCTCGTGCGGTCGCGCGCGCGGCGGCGGTGGAAGTCCGAAACCTTGTGCGACGCGATGCCGAAGACGAACGGGAGGAAGCCGTCGGTCTCGTAGCGGTAGCCGGGCAGCGCGTTGACGATCGCCAGGAGCACGTCCTGCGCGCAGTCCTCGGCGTCCGACGAGCCGTCCTGCCAGGTGCGGAGCCGGCCGAGGCAGTAGCGGAACACCGGCGGCCGCAGGACGCGCAGCAGGGCGGCCACCGCGGCGCGGTCGCCCTGGATCGCCGCCCGGACGAGGACCGGGTCGAGGGTGAACGGCGCCGGGGGAGCGGACGCGCCCTCGGCGGACTGCGGCGACATCAGCCTCACCCTTTCCCCACGCTCGCCGTCACGGATGATCACGACGCTAGGTCACGGCGCGCGGCCGCCACACCGGCCGGGAGTCCGCTGCGACCCGGGTCTTCCGGCCCTGGTGCGCACCGCCGCGGTGTGCCGTGGGGGCGGCATGGCGGTGGCCGGGCCGAACGGCCCTATCGGGTTACCCGCGGCACCGATCACGCTGGTGGCCGGGTATTTCCCAGGAGAAAACACAGGGACGTGATGGTGGACGACGTGGGCTTCGGGCTCCTGCTCGACCGGCAGGAATGCCTGGCGCTGCTGCGGACGGCGAGCCTCGGCCGGGTGATCTTCACCCACCGGGCGATGCCTGCGGTCCGCCCCGTCCGCTTCACCCTCGTCGACGACACCGTGGTGTTCGCCGTCCCCGCTTCCAGCCCCCTCTACTCGGGCGCGCGCGACGCCGTCGTCGCGTTCGAAGCCGACGAATACGCCGACGACCTGGGCGCCGGCTGGTACGTCAGCCTGCTCGGCCGGGCCACCGAGTCCGGCGCGGTCGACCTCACCTGCTCGTGCCCCTGCCCGGTGCCGGCGGGGCACCGCTTCCTGCGCATCCCGGCCGAATCGATCAGCGGCCACCGGCTCGCCTGCCACGCCCAGTAACGAACCCGCTCCGCCGATCGACCCACCAGATGGACGAACCGGATTGGGCCGACACGGGCAGTCTTCTGTGGCACGCTTGACGGCCCGGGAACGGCCCGGGATTCGGGCGGAGCCAGCGGGGTCGACGGGAAGTGACGGACGAGATCAGCATGCCGGCGATCCTCGCGGCGGTGGGCGGCATCGCCCGCGAGCTGGAGCTGCCGTCGCTGCTGGAGCGGGCGGTCACGGCCACGTGCGAGCTGATGGGGGCCCCGCGCGGGCGGCTGGAGCTGCCCGAGAACGGCGTCGCCCGGTACGGCGGCGAGCCCGGCGCCGGCGCGGTCGAGGTGCCGGTGCGCGCCGGTTCGCGGGTGTTCGGCGCCCTCGTGATCGAG